>CABKMC010000043.1 GCA_902373455.1 uncultured Streptococcus sp. | reverse complement strand
ATACCAATAATGGTAAACATAGTAGCTGAAATTCCAAGAGATATGCGATTCAATTGATTCATAGGGCCTCCTTATTCATCTAATTCACTTAGGTAATCATAACGATCATACTTTTCAAGTAGACGCTCGTTTTCCTGATCTAGTTCTTTTTGAAGGGCTGACAACTTGCCAAAGTCAGAGCCGTTTTCATTCATCTCCACTTCAATCTCTGCAATTCGATTTTCAATTGCTTCGATATCTGCCTCAATACTTGCCCACTCTTGCTTCTCCATGTAGCTCATGCGCTTCTTCTCTTCTTTTGGCTTGACAGGCTTTTCTTTTTCAATCTTTTGACTAGCTGTTACCTGGGCTGCTTCAAAGGCTTTTTCATCCAGGTAATCCGTATAATTGCCAAAGAACTCCCGAATGCCCCCATTTTCAAAAGCCAGGATCTTGCTCGCCACCTTGTCCAAGAAATAGCGGTCGTGGCTGACGGTAATAACGGGACCTCCAAAGTTTTGAAGGAATTTTTCCAAAACCGTCAAGGTTGCAATATCCAAATCATTGGTTGGCTCATCAAGGAGAAGCACATTAGGTTTTTCAATCAAGAGTTTTAAGAGAAAGAGGCGCTTCTTCTCCCCACCGGAGAGTTTTTCGATCAAGGTTCCATGCATAGAGCGCGGGAAGAGAAATTGCTCCAAGAGATCTGCGATCGAAGTTGTTCCAACAGTCGTCTTGACTTCCTCCGCAACCTCTTGTAAGAAATTAATCACGCGCTTGCTCTCATCCAAGCCATCGATCTGTTGAGAGAAATAAGCCACCCGCACAGTTTCCCCAATGATCACTTGCCCTGACTGAGGCTGGAGTCGCTCAGCGATCAGATTGAGTAGGGTCGATTTCCCGACACCGTTATCCCCGACGATCCCGATGCGGTCCTTGTTTTGCACCAAGAGGTTGAAGTCTTGTAAAATCGGCTTGTTTTCAAAAGCAAAACTCACATTCTTAAACTCGATGACTTTCTTTCCGATCCGGCTGGTCTCAAAGTTCATCTCTAAATCCGTCTGGTTGCTTTGACCAGACAAGTCTTGCTTAAGATCATGGAAACGATTGATCCGAGCCTGTTGTTTGGTCGCACGCGCCTGGGGTTGTCTCCGCATCCAGGTCAACTCCTGCTTATAGAGTTGCTGCTTCTTGTGAAGAAGGGCCGCATCACGCTCATCTTGCTCAGCCTTTAAGCGGACATAATCCTGGTAGTTGCCTTGATACTCAATCAAACTAGCTCGATCCAACTCAAAGATCCGTGTTGAAATATTATCTAAGAAATAACGATCGTGGGTAATGAAGAGCACGGTTTTCTTAGAGTTCTTCAAGAAATTGGTCAGCCATTCGATAGTATCAATATCTAGGTGGTTGGTTGGCTCATCTAACAAGAGCAGGTCGTGGTGAGAAAGCAATACCTGGGCCAGCTGTACCCGTCGACGCAAGCCTCCAGATAGATCTCCAACTTTTGCATTCAAGTCTTCAATCCCAAGTTTTGAAAGGACTGTCTTGACCTGACTCTCGATTTCCCAAGCATTGAGTGAATCCATCTCCGCCATCACCTTTTCCAGACGTGCTTGGTTCTCTTCTCGGTAATCTGCCATCAAGAATTCATAGTCACGGATCAGCTGCATTTCCCGCAAATCACTGGACAATACTGTATCCAGAACTGTCTTATGATCATCAAAGTCTGGCTCCTGCGTCAAGTAACCAATCGTATAATCACTCTTGGCAGAAAAAGGACTCACATCTCCATCAAAGCCAGAGCGACCTGACAAGACATCTAACAGAGTGGTTTTTCCAGTCCCATTGACCCCGATCAGTCCGATCCGATCCAAGTCGTGAATGATAAAGGAAATCTCACGAAAGACGGTCTTATCTCCGACAGATTTGGTTAATTTATCGACAATAAAATCGCTCATTTTTCCTCCTCTTTTACTTGCTGGATATAGGCAATGATGGCTTCTTTTTCATTGGCCAGCTCCCCATCGACAATGGCGTATTCGATCTTTGTCAAAATCTCTCCCAAGGCTGGACCTGGTTGATAGCCGTATTCTTTGATCAGCATGCCACCATTTACCACCACTTCGTGCTTATCATGAATGGTCAAGCTATCATAAACACGCTCGATGGCCAAATAATCCACACTCAAGGCATACGCTTCCCGGAGCTCTTCCGCCACTAGCAACAAACGCTTGTCATACTTGTAACATGCACGCTTGTCTAGACTTCCTTTTTCTCTAAGCTTAAGAATCTCCACGATCTGCTCCACCGTCTTGGCAAAGTCTCTTGAGGTCTTCCATTTCTTAAAGAATTTTGGAATATCTTGAATCTCTAATGCTAAGACCAAAGCAGCCCAGGCTTGCTCAGAGGTTGAAAAGGTATATTCTAGCTCTATGTCAAACAAACGCTCGATCGCTGCTTTGCGATCCTTCATCTCTGGCAGATAGTGATAGGCTCCACTTGCTATCATAGCCTTCAAGCCTTGTCTCCAGTATGGGGAAAGCAAGAGTTTATCAAACTCGATAAAAGTGCGCTCTACGGAAATCTTCTCTAGTAAGGGAGCACACTCCTTCATGGCATCAAAGGTCGCCTCTTCTAATTCAAAGCCAAGACTGGCCTGAAAACGAAAGCCTCGCATGATCCGGAGTGCATCTTCGTTAAACCGTTCGTGAGGAAGCCCAACGGCCCGAAGAACCTTGTTTTCCAAATCTTCTAGTCCATGAAAGAGGTCAACAATTTCTCCTTTTTCATTTAAGGCAAAGGCATTAACCGTAAAATCACGACGCTTGAGGTCTTCTTCTAGCGAGCGTACAAAAGACACGGAACTCGGACGACGATAATCTACGTAGACATCCTCCGTCCGGAAGGTCGTAATTTCATATTCTTGACCATTTTCAAGGACCAAGACGGTCCCATGTTCGATACCGACATCTACTGTGCGATCAAAAATCGCCTTGGTCTCTTCTGGGTAAGAGGAGGACGCGATATCGACATCGTGAATTGGACGATCCAAGAGGGCATCTCGGACAGATCCCCCAACAAAATAGGCCTCAAAACCAGCTGCTTTAATCTTCTCTAATATTGGTAAAGCCTCCTGAAACTCAGAAGGCATCTTTTCTAATCTCATAGTAAGTGTTCCAAACCATAGACAAGCTCATGACGCTTGACAACTTCTTTAATTCCGAGATTTACTCCTGTCATGAAGGAAACACGATCATAGGAATCATGACGGAGAGTCAGCCCTTCGCCTTGGCTACCAAAAATCACTTCTTGGTGAGCGACTAGGCCAGGCAATCGAACTGAATGGATGCGCATCCCTTCAAACTCTGCCCCTCTTGCTCCAGGCATCAACTCTTCTTCATCTGCTGCACCTTGCTGGATCTTCTCGCGCTTCTCAGAGATCAACTCAGCGGTCTTAATCGCTGTTCCACTCGGTGCATCTTTTTTCTTATCGTGGTGCAATTCGATGATTTCCACATTCGGGAAATACTTGGCCGCTTGCGCTGCAAATTGCATCAAGAGCACAGCCCCGATAGCAAAGTTCGGCGCGATCAGGCCACCCAAGCCCTTTTCACGTGAAAGGTCTGTCAATTCTTGGATCTGCTCAGGAGTGAATCCAGTCGTTCCCACAACAGGCGCAAAGCCATTCTCAATTGCAAAGCGAGTATTCTCGTAAGCGACCTTGGGCATGGTAAAGTCGACCCAAACATCTGCCTCTAGACCCACAACATCTTCTTTGCGGTTAAAGACAGGAACTCCTGCAACTTCTGTCTCATCAGTAAATGGATCGATCAAGCCAGCTAATTCTAACTCAGGATCTTCAGAAACCATCTTGTAGGCTGCTTGTCCCATTCTACCCTTGAAACCTGCGATAATGACTTTAATTGACATAGAATTCTCCTTAAACGATAGGGATATACCCAACTGCTAAGCTATGGTCACCTAAGTGCGTCCCAATAACCCCTCCAAAAGTAGCAAAAGGAATGTCTCCTTCCACTCCTTCTTCCATGAGTAGTTGGCGAAGTGCTTCTGCTTTTTCAGGGACATTGGCATGGATGACAAAGACTTGGTAATGACCATCTGCGATATCTGATACAACAATCTCTACCAAGCGTTTCATGGCTTTCTTTTCCGTCCGGACTTTCTCAAAGACCTCAATTACGCCTTCATCATTAAAATGAAGAATAGGCTTGATGCTCAAGAGATTCCCAAGAATAGCAGCCCCATTTGACAGACGGCCACCTTTAACCAAGTGGTTCAAATCATCCACCATGATATAGGCAGAGGTACCATCGATCTGGTGTTGGACATTGGCCACAATCTCATCAAAGGAACGGCCTTCACCAGCCCATTTCAAGCAGTCTTCTGTCATCATTCCTAGAGGAGCACTGGTAATTTTTGAGTCCGGAAATTCGACGGTCAAGCCTTCAAATTCGTCCTTCAAATATTGGATATTTTGGTAGAAACCAGAGATACCAGATGACAAGAAAAGACCAATAGCATGCGTATAGCCCTTAGCTGTCAAACCAGATAAGACTTCTTCTAACTCTGCTACACTCGGCTGGCTAGTCTTTGGCAATTCCTTAGACGCAGCCATCTTTTGGTAGAACTCATCGTGTGTCAGGTTCTTCCCTTCAACATAAGACTCCCCATCGATATAGATCGGGATCTCTAAAATAAATAAGTCGTCGTGATGGAGCACGTCTTGCGGTAAATAGGCAGACGAATCCGTGATCACTGCTAATTTCATTGATTAAAACTCCAAATTAATACCCGGTAAATCAAGGGCAATTTCTGTGACTTCATAAGTCAAACGGTTGAGCATATTCAAGCAAGGGCGAGCCAATTCTTCCACTTCGTCTTTGCTGAATTCGCTTGGTTCATTGACATAACGACCAAACAAGTGGTTGATTTGAGTGATGGTTCCACTGATCACAAAACCGTCAAAAACGATCATGTAGCTCAAGATGACAATCAAAGAAGTCGTGTTTTGTTCTTGATCACGATTGATCAATTGAAAGTTTACATCTACTTTTGTTTCAGGGATGCCATTCTCTTTTTCCCACTCAAAATTACGAGCATCATAGTGGTATTGGCTGACAAATTCTTTTTCACGTTGAATATCCATTTTTATTCTCCTAAAAATATGCGATAGGCTTATTATATCATAATTCAGCTCAAGATACCAACGCCGACTGAGGTGATTTTTTTGCTAGTACAAGAAGAAAAGGTTGGGCATTCCCAACCTTTTAATCATATTTAGTTTTTAGGTTTGCGAAGCAATCCGAATAAGATACCACTTACGACTGCACCGATCAATACGAACAAGATGTATAGAAGTGGATTTGATGTAAGAGCGATAACGAAGATTCCTCCGTGAGGAGCCATGAGTTTCAAGCCTGCAAGACCAACAAGGGCACCTGTCAATGCTGAACCAGCAATGAAGCTAGGGATGGCACGAGCTGGGTCAGCTGCACCGAATGGAATGGCACCTTCTGTGATGAAGGAAAGACCCATAACGATGTTTGTCAAACCTGAATCGCGTTCTTCTTGTGTGAATTTATCTTTAAACAATACAGTTGCTACGAATACTGCCAATGGAGGAACCATACCAGCTGCCATAACAGCTGCCATAACAATAGAACCACCTGAAGCAACAGATTCAGCAAGTGTACCTGTAGCGAAGACATAAGCGGCTTTGTTAACTGGTCCACCCATATCGACAGCCATCATACCGCCGACGAGAAGTCCAAGAAGGACAGCTGAGCTACCTGACAAGCTTGAAAGGAAGTTGTTAAGACCAGTATTGATAGCAGCCATTGGAATATTGATGAGGAACATCAAGAATCCTGTCAAACCAACACCAAGTAATGGCAAGAGAAGGATAGAGCGGATACCATCGAGTGAACGTGGAAGACCTGCAAGGGCTTTGCGAAGTAAGAGAACAACTCCACCTGCAAGGAAACCACCTACCAAAGCTCCAAGGAAACCTGATGATACGGCTGCTGGTAATTCACCTTTAGCAGCACCGTAGGCGATATTTCCAAATGCTGAACCTGAGCTAGCAATAGATCCAGCAATAAATCCTGCTACAAAACCAGGTTTTTCAGCGATTGAGAATCCAATGTAACCTGCAAGTACAGGAAGCATGAAGCCAAAGGCTACTCCACCAATTGTTTTAAATTGTGCTGCTAATACATGATAAGAACCAAGACTAGACAATTGATCTTGAGGCACACCAAGAACTTGGTCGATCAAGAAGGCAAGGGCGATCAAGATACCACCACCGATAACGAATGGGAGCATTTGAGAAACCCCACTCATCAGGTGTTTGTAGAAAGCTCCACCCAAGCTCAATTTTTCTTGGCTAGCGCTAGCTTGTGCTGCATTTTCAGCGTGGAAGACATCTGCTTTTCCATCCAAGATGGTTTGGATCAATTCTTCTGTCTGACGGATACCGGCTGCGACTGGTTTAGAGATCAATTTTTTGCCATCGAAACGAGCGGTTTCAACTGCTTTATCAGCTGCAATGATGACCCCTTCAGCTTTTGCGATTTCTTCAGCTGTCAAGCGGTTACCGACACCAGATGCCCCGTTGGTTTCAACGCGGACTGTAACACCCATTTCTTCCCCTTTTTTGATGAGGGCTTCTTCTGCCATGTAAGTGTGGGCGATACCTGTTGTACATGCTGTAACGGCAACGATGAGAGGTTTGTCAGATGAAGCTGCTTCTTTGACTGCTTCTGCTTTTTTCGCTTCTTCTGCTGCAGCTACTTGCTCTTCCGCATCAAAGGCTGCGATCACTTGCTCAGGTGTGCTTGCTTGGCGAAGTTTATCCGCAAATCCTGGTTTCATCAAGTACTTAGACAATTCAGCAAGGGCTGCCAAGTGAGTGTCGTTTGCTCCTTCTGGAGCAGCGATCATGAAGAACAAGTCAGTCGGTTGCCCATCAAGTGAGGCGTAGTCAACACCTTTGTTTGATTTTGCAAACAAGACCGTTGCTTCTTTGACAGCTTCATTTTTGCTGTGCGGCATAGCAATTCCGTCACCCAAACCAGTTGAAGTTTGTGCTTCACGGTTCATAATCCCAGCTTTGAAAGTTTCAAAATCTGTCACCACACCATTGTCAACGAGCGATTGGATCATCTCATTGATCACGCCTTCTTTATCTGTTGCTTGAAGGTCAAACAACATCACGTTTTTATTTAAAACGTCTTGAATTTTCATAGTTTTTCTACCTCTACTTTTTCATAAGTTTCTTTAATATAGTCAGCTGTCGCCAAATCATCTGAGAAGGTGGTCGCTGTGCCACAAGCCACGCCCCATTTGAAGGCTTCGATAACATCTCCCGTCGTTGCGAGCTTCCCTGTGAAGCCTGCTACCATGGAATCCCCAGCCCCAACAGAATTCTTCACTTGCCCTTTGATTGGTTTTGCGAAGTAAGTACCGCTTGGACTGACAAGGAGAGCACCATCACCTGCCATGGAAATAATGACGTTTTGTGCACCTTTGGCCAAAATTTCTTTGGCATAGCGTTCGATTTCTGGCAATTCCGTCAAGGTCACGCCAAAAATATCTCCCAACTCATGGTTGTTTGGTTTAACCAATTGCGGATTAAACTCCAAGGAATCAATCAAAGTTTGCCCTTCAAAGTCGCAAACGACTTGTGCACCTGTCGCACGAGTTGCTGCGATCAATTGTTTGTAAACAGCATTTCCAAGTGAAGATGGGGCAGATCCTGCAAAGACTACCACATCATCTGCTGTTAAGCTTGATAGGATGCTGAGTAATTCTTGCAACTGCGCTTCTGTCACTTCTGGACCGTTCCCGTTGATCTCTGTTTCTTGATCAGCTTTGATCTTGACATTGATCCGGGTATCCTGATCCACTGTCACAAAGTTGGTTGAAATGGCTTCGCTAGTCAGTACGTCTTCGATGAAGCGTCCTGTGAAACCACCGATAAATCCAGTCGCTGTGTTCTCAATATCGAGCCGCTTCAAGACACGACTGACATTGATTCCCTTACCACCGGCGAATTTATCTTCCGAAGCCATCCGATTGACCGCCCCGGTCTCTACATGATCGAGACGGACAATGTAGTCAATGGCTGGATTCAGTGTTACTGTATAAATCAAACCTCTATAACCTCCGTTTTTTCTTTTAAAACCTTTAATCGTTGCGGTTCACATTGATTGGTGATAATCATGGCTCGCTTGATCGGAGCCACTTTGACAAAGGATGTCACTCCAATTTTTGAATCATCCGCTAGGATATAGGTTTTTTTTGCATTTTCGATAATCGCACGCTTGACAGATCCTTCTTCCAGGTCTGGAGTGCTGTAAAATTCATCATCGATTCCATTCATTCCAAGAAAGGCCTTGTCAAAATTCAACTGACCGATTTGATTGAGCGCGATCCCTCCGATACTAGCATCTGTAGAAGATTTTACCTTCCCACCGATGATGACCGTCGGAACATTTCGCTCGACCAACTTGGTCGCATGGTGAATCGAATTGGTCACCACAGTTACCGTTGGATTGACAATTTCTTGTACCAAGAGTTCATTAGTCGTCCCAGCATCGATAAAGATCACATCATGATCTTAGATCAACTCCGCTGCTTTTACCGC
>CABKMC010000042.1 GCA_902373455.1 uncultured Streptococcus sp. | reverse complement strand
CAGATGCAGATGTTGAAAATGTTGTCAAATCTGCACTCACAAAAAGCATGACACCGGATCGTGAAGTAATCACCTTCATTCCTGAGGAATTCACAGTTGATGGTTTCCAAGGAATCCGTGATCCACGCGGAATGATGGGGATCCGACTTGAAATGCGTGGCCTTCTTTATACAGGACCTCGTACAATCTTGCACAATTTGCGTAAAACCGTTGAACGTGCAGGCTTGCAAGTTGAAAATATCATCATTTCCCCACTTGCTATGATCAAAACAGTCTTGAACGAAGGTGAACGTGAATTCGGAGCAACGGTGATTGATCTAGGTGGTGGCCAAACAACAGTGGCATCTGTTCGAAATCAAGAACTTCAATTTACAAATATCTACCAAGAAGGTGGCGATTACGTTACCAAAGATATTTCTAAAGTATTGAAGACTTCTCAAAAGTTGGCAGAAGGCTTGAAGTTCAACTACGGTGAAGCTTATGTACCATCTGCTGGGAACGAAGTCTTCCATGTAGAAGTCATCGGTGAAGTAGAGCCGGTTGAAGTTACAGAGAAGTACTTAGCTGAAATCATTTCAGCACGTATTAAACACATCTTTGAGCAAATCAAGCAAGACCTTGAGAGAAGGCATCTGTTGGATCTTCCTGGTGGTATTGTGATTATCGGTGGAGGTGCGATCCTTCCTGGTGTTGAAGAATTGGCTCAAGAAGTCTTTGGTGTAAATGTGAAATTGTTTGTTCCAAATCAAATTGGAATTCGCAATCCAGCTTTTGCCCATGTGATTAGCTTGTCTGAATATGCAGGCAATTTGACAGATGTGGATATTATTGCTCAAGCTGCGGTTCATGGAGACGAAGTCTTGCGTCAACAACCGATTCAATTTGATCGTCCTGTGCAACCACAAGTACAACCACAACCTGCTACTCCAGCACAACCGGTAGTACCTGCATACAATGCTGAGAAGATTGAATCTCCAGTGGATGCTCAAGGAATTCCAGCAGCAAGCAATGATAGCAAACAAGAACCAAAAACTACATTCACAGACCGAATGAAAAATTTGATCGGTAATATGTTTGATTAAGGAGTGTAAGTATTTATGACATTTTCATTTGACACAGCAGCGGCACAAGGTGCAGTAATTAAAGTAATCGGTGTCGGTGGCGGTGGCGGAAACGCCATCAATCGTATGATTGACGAAGGCGTTGCCGGTGTAGAATTCATCGCAGCTAATACAGATGTTCAAGCACTTTCAAGTGCAAAAGCTGAAACAGTTATCCAATTGGGTCCAAAATTGACTCGTGGATTGGGTGCTGGAGGTCAACCTGAAGTTGGTCGTAAGGCGGCTGAAGAAAGCGAAGAAGTATTAACAGAAGCTTTGCAAGGTGCAGATATGGTCTTCATCACTGCAGGGATGGGTGGAGGATCTGGTACAGGTGCTGCACCAGTCATTGCTCGTATTGCCAAAGCTGTAGGTGCTTTGACAGTAGCCGTTGTGACTCGTCCATTCGGGTTTGAAGGTTCAAAACGTGGCAACTTTGCTATTGAAGGGATCAACGAACTTCGCGAGCATGTAGATACTTTGTTGATTATTTCTAATAACAACTTGCTTGAAATTGTAGACAAGAAGACACCGCTTCTTGAAGCTTTGAGTGAAGCAGATAACGTTCTTCGTCAAGGTGTTCAAGGGATCACTGACTTGATCACAAGTCCTGGATTGATCAACCTTGACTTTGCAGACGTGAAGACTGTTATGGAAAACAAAGGAAATGCCCTCATGGGTATTGGTGTTGGTAGCGGTGAAGAACGCGTTATCGAAGCGGCTCGTAAAGCAATTTACTCTCCACTTCTTGAAACTACAATTGATGGTGCAGAAGACGTGATCGTCAACGTAACAGGTGGTTTGGATATGACATTGATCGAAGCTGAAGAAGCTTCAGAAATTGTGAACCAAGCTGCAGGTCACGGAGTGAACATCTGGTTGGGTACATCTATTGATGAATCTCTTAAAGATGAAATCCGCGTGACAGTTGTTGCAACTGGTGTCCGTCAAGACAAGGTAGAACGCGTTAGCGGAATTGCTTCCTCACAACGTCCTTATAAAACAGGTCCACGTGAACAACGTCCACAAGCTGCACCATTTGACCGCGAATTTGATTTGAAACAAGATGTTGAATTGCCAACAACTCCAAGTCGTCCAGCGGTAGAACCAAACCGTGGCTCAGCCTTTGGTGATTGGGATATTCGTCGTGAGAATATCGTTCGCCAAACTGAACCAACATCAACACATCAAGTTGATCGTTACGTAGATTCATCTTCAGATGA
Organism: uncultured Streptococcus sp.; assembly: GCA_902373455.1. Lineage (GTDB taxonomy): Bacteria > Bacillota > Bacilli > Lactobacillales > Streptococcaceae > Streptococcus. The sequence goes on along the minus strand of CABKMC010000042.1, from coordinate 6,486 downwards.
TGATGAATTGGAAACACCACCATTCTTCCGGAATCGTTAATCATGAATCTGGTAGAGAATGCTGATCTTGTTCGGCAACAAGTAGAAACAGCAAGAAACAAAGCTAACCGTCAAGATCAAGTTAATGTGATAGCTGTCACCAAGTATGTGGATGTTGCTACAACAGAAGCACTGGTGAAAACAGGTATCCAACATATCGGTGAAAATCGTGTCGATAAATTCCTAGAAAAGTATCAAGCTTTAAAAGAGTATGACCTCACTTGGCACTTGATTGGGAGCCTCCAACGGCGGAAAGTAAAAGACGTGATCAATCTCGTCGATTACTTTCATGCCTTGGATTCGGTGAAGCTAGCTCAAGAAATTCAAAAGCGAGCAGAACACCCAATCAAGTGTTTCCTCCAAGTGAACATTTCTGGTGAAGAAAGTAAGCATGGATTTGCACCCGATGAACTGGATGATGTTTTAGCGGAAATCGCACATCTGGACAAAATTGATATTGTTGGTTTAATGACGATGGCTCCTTTTGAGGCTAGTCAAGAAGAGTTGCAGGATATTTTTTCAAAAACTCACCAACTTCAGAAACAACTAGAAAAGAAACAATTAAAAAATATGCCTTTTTCAGAACTAAGTATGGGTATGAGTCGTGACTTTGAAGTAGCCATTGCGAACGGAGCGACTTATGTTAGAATTGGGACATCATTTTTTAAATAGGAAAGAACTATGTCATTAAAAGATAAATTTAACAACTTTATTGACTACTTCACAGAAGACGGTGAAGAAGTAGAAGTTCATGAGGCAAAAGCAGCTGGGGCGGAAACACAACCAGTTCCACAGCCACAGCCGACTCCTCAAGTGACTTCTCCACGTCCGCAGATTAGTCAAAGAGAACCAGTAAAACCGAAACCGACTCCTGTCGCACCTGTTACGACTCCAGTGTCTACAGCGGCAGTGAAGGAACCTGTTTCAACGACGAAAAATACATCTGAGAATATTACTCGCTTGCATGAACGTCAACGTGAATTGGCTGCTAATCGTGCGAATACAGATGAAAAGATTACCATTGATGTACGCTATCCCCGCAAATATGAGGAAGCGACTGAAATTGTTGATCTATTACTATCTAATGAGAGTATCTTGATTGACTTCCAATATATGACTGAAGTACAAGCACGTCGTTGTTTAGATTATTTGGATGGGGCTCGTTATGTTTTAGCAGGAAATCTTCGTCGTGTTGCTAGTACCATGTACTTGTTGACTCCAATTAATGTAGTCGTTAACATTGAAGATATCCGCCTTCCAAATGATGTGGAAGTGACAGAATTTGACTATGATATGAAACGTAATCGTTAAGATGGTTATCTTTCAATACTTATCAAATATCATTCAAATCTATTCCATCATTCTTGTCATCTATGCCTTACTATCTTGGTTCCCTGGGGCACCTCAGAGTACTCTTGGACAAATGGTTCACCGCCTAGTTGAACCATTTTTGAGCCTTTTTAGAAAGTTACCATTGCAGTTTGGGGGCTTGGATTTTACAGTTCTAGTAGCACTTTTGGTCTTGAACTTGATGAATCAGTTATTAGCCCGCTTGTTCCTACTTTTGATTGGATAGAATACGATGGGACAGACAGATATTTACCAACATTTCAATCGCGAAGATCACGAATTCATTGATCGTTGTATTGAATTGTCTGAAAGAGTGGTGGAACGCTATTCTGTTGAGGTGACGGGTTTTTTAAACCCTCATCAGGTCACTATTTTACGAAATGTCGCGGCAAGCTACCAATTACAGGTCTTTGCTTCCAGTGATGAGCAGAAAATGGAGTATGCTAAGGTTATTGTTGCTCCAGATTATTACCAATTAGATCCAAGTGACTTTGATCTGGCCTTATTGGAAATGGTCTATGCTTCAAAATTTCATCACTTGACCCATTCCCAGGTACTGGGGACCATTGTTCACCAATTAGGTGTGGAGCGCAAGTCCTTTGGAGATATTCTGACGAGTGATGGAAAGATCCAAGTATTTGTTGAACAGCGTTTTGTTCACTATTTCATGGATCACATCCAGAAAATTTCTCGGGTACCTGTTAAGCTGAGGGAAGTTCCTCTATCTGAACAAATGATCGTAGAGGAAGAAAGCCAGCAGCGAGATATTCTCGTGTCGAGTTATCGGTTAGATAAGGTGATTGCTGGGACCTTCAAGCTTTCGCGCTCACAAGCTAGTCAGTTGATTAGTTCTGGTCTAGTGAAAGTTAACTATGCGACTACTTCCAATGTTAGCTATGCTGTAGGTCTGAATGATTTAGTCAGTGTCCGACGCTTTGGGCGTCTTAAAATTGTTTCTGAAAATGGTATTTCAAAAAGTGGAAAATATAAAGTAACTGTTGAAGTACTCTTAAGTAAAAAATGAGGAGGAGTTATGGCTCTTACTGCTTTAGAAATTAAAGATAAAACTTTTGGCGTTAAATTTAGAGGGTATGATGCGAACGAAGTAGAAGAATTCCTAGATATCGTTGTTCGCGATTATGAAGATCTTGTTCGTTTAAATCATGATCAAGAATCAAAAATTCAAGCTCTTGAAGAACGCTTAAACTATTTTGATGAAATGAAAGATTCATTGAGTCAATCTGTTTTAATTGCACAAGATACTGCGGAACGTGTCAAACAAGCAGCTAACGAACGTTCTGAAAATATTGTTCGTCAAGCTGAACAAGATGCACAGCACTTAGTAGATGAAGCAAAACAAAAAGCAAATGAAATCCTTCGTCATGCAACGGATAATGCCAAGAAGGTTGCCGTTGAAACAGAGGAATTGAAGAACAAGACACGCGTCTTCCATCAACGTTTGAAATCAACCATCGAAAGCCAATTGAGCATTATCGATACACCTGAATGGGATGAAATTCTTCGTCCAACAGCTATGTACATTCAAACAAGTGATGAAGCTTTCCGTGAAATTGTGGAGAAAGCTTTGGGTGAATCAGTTCACCATCATCATGCAGAAGATGATAACATTGATTTGACTCGTCAATTCTCTCCAGCTGAAATCGAAGAATTGCAAAAACGCATCGAAGCTGCTAATTTAGAATTGGGTGCAACACAAGCGTTTGAAGGTTTGAATGAAAAAGTTCAATCCGCTTTAGAAGAAGCAGAGCACGCTCGTCATGAAAATGAGGAAGTCGTTGAGGTTGAAGAAACTGTTCAACCAGAAGATGATGCAAATCGTGAATCTGTCAATATTTTATAATTTTGTAAAAACAGGTCCATTAATGATAGGTCTAGCGAGCAGATGATGGTGGAAGATCTGCACTCCCTCTTAATGGATGATCCTTTTACAGTATTCGTTCTGAACCCTTGAGTAAGAACGGACGTTTCCCTCGTTACGGGATGAGAGGAGAAGGTCGCTTGCGACTTCTCGAACAAAGGTGGTACCACGAGCAATCGTCCTTTTTAGGATGCTCGTTTTTTTTTTATAGCTTTTAAATCAATAAGGAGACATAATGAAACTCAAAGAAACATTGAATCTTGGGAAAACAGCTTTTCCAATGCGGGCTGGGCTTCCAACGAAGGAACCAGTTTGGCAAAAAGAATGGGAAGATGCAAAATTGTATCAACGCCGTCAAGAGTTGAATGAAGGAAAACCGCATTTTACACTTCATGATGGCCCTCCCTATGCTAACGGAAATATCCACGTAGGACATGCCATGAACAAGATCTCAAAAGATATCATTGTTCGTTCCAAGTCTATGTCAGGATTTTATGCCCCTTATATTCCAGGTTGGGATACCCATGGTTTGCCAATTGAGCAAGTCTTGGCTAAACAAGGCGTGAAACGTAAAGAAATGGACTTGGTTGAGTACTTGAAACTCTGTCGAGAATATGCTCTTTCTCAAGTAGATAAACAACGCGAAGACTTCAAACGCTTAGGTGTTTCAGGTGATTGGGATCATCCTTATGTAACCTTGACGCCTGACTATGAAGCAGCACAAATCCGTGTCTTTGGTGAAATGGCCAATAAAGGCTATATCTACCGTGGGGCTAAGCCAGTTTACTGGTCTTGGTCTTCTGAATCAGCCCTTGCTGAAGCAGAGATTGAATACCATGATTTGGTTTCAACGTCTCTTTACTATGCGAACAAAGTTAAAGATGGTAAGGGTGTCCTAGATACAGATACCTACATCGTTGTCTGGACAACAACTCCATTTACGGTTACAGCTTCTCGTGGATTGACGGTAGGTGCAGAGTTTGATTATGTCGTAGTGAAACCTGCTGGATCTGACCGCAAGTATGTCGTAGCATCTGAGCTTTTGCCAAGCCTTTCTGAAAAATTCGGTTGGGAAAATGCTGAAGTCCTTGCGACTTACCAAGGAAAAGAATTGAACCATATCGTGACAGAACACCCATGGGATCCTGAAGTGGATGAATTGGTGATCCTTGGTGAGCATGTAACCCTTGATTCAGGTACTGGTATCGTCCATACCGCTCCTGGTTTTGGTGAGGATGACTACAATGTAGGGATTGCCAATGGCCTCGAAGTTGCTGTTACGGTTAACGAACGCGGAATCATGATGGAAAATGCTGGCCCTGACTTTGCAGGTCAGTTCTATGACAAGGTTGTTCCAACGGTTATCGAAAAACTTGGCGATTTGCTCCTTGCTCAAGAAGAAATCTCTCACTCCTACCCATTTGACTGGCGGACGAAAAAACCAATCATCTGGCGTGCAGTTCCACAATGGTTTGCCTCAGTATCGAAATTCCGTCAAGATATCTTGGACGAAATTGAAAAAGTGAAGTTCCACTCAGAATGGGGGAAAGTGCGTCTTTATAACATGATTCGTGACCGTGGTGACTGGGTCATCTCTCGTCAACGTGCCTGGGGTGTGCCTCTTCCAATCTTCTATGCAGAAGATGGAACACCAATCATGACAGCTGAAACCATCGAACATGTAGCGCAACTCTTTGAAGAGCATGGTTCGATCATCTGGTGGCAACGTGAAGCGAAAGACCTCTTGCCAGAAGGATTTACGCATCCTGGTTCACCGAATGGCGAATTTACAAAAGAAACAGATATCATGGACGTCTGGTTTGACTCAGGTTCATCATGGAATGGGGTTGTTGTTAACCGTCCAGAACTCAAATACCCAGCTGATCTTTACCTAGAAGGTTCAGACCAATACCGTGGTTGGTTCAACTCATCTCTCATCACTTCTGTGGCCAACCATGGTGTCGCACCATACAAACAAATCTTGTCTCAAGGTTTTGCTTTGGATGGGAAAGGTGAGAAGATGTCTAAATCTCTTGGGAACACCATTGCTCCAAGCGATGTTGAAAAACAATTTGGTGCTGAAATCTTGCGTCTCTGGGTAACCAGTGTAGACTCAAGTAATGACGTGCGTATCTCAATGGATATCTTGAGCCAAGTGTCTGAGACTTACCGTAAGATCCGGAATACTCTTCGTTTCTTGATTGCCAATACTTCTGACTTTAACCCAGCTGAGGATGCAGTTGCTTATGACGAGCTTCGTTCAGTGGACAAGTACATGACCATTCGCTTTAACCAGCTTGTCAAGACCATTCGTGATGCTTATGAAAACTTTGAGTTCTTGACGATCTACAAGGCGCTTGTTAACTTTATCAACGTTGACTTGTCAGCCTTCTACCTGGATTTTGCCAAGGATGTTGTTTACATCGAAGGAGCTAAATCCCTCGAACGCCGTCAAATGCAAACAGTCTTCTATGATATCCTTGTGAAAATCACGAAACTCTTGACGCCAATTCTTCCTCACACTGCTGAAGAAATCTGGTCCTATCTTGAGTTTGAAGCAGAAGACTTCGTTCAATTGTCAGAATTGCCAGAAGCAGAAACGTTTGCCAACCAAGAAGAAATCTTGGATACTTGGTCAGCCTTCATGGACTTCCGTGGTCAAGCTCAAAAAGCCTTGGAAGAAGCGCGGAATGAAAAAGTGATCGGTAAATCACTTGAAGCTCATTTGACGGTTTATCCAAATGAAGTTGTGAAAACACTTCTTGGAGCTGTTGATAGCAATGTTGCTCAACTCTTGATTGTTTCCGAGTTGACCATCGCAGAAGGACCAGCTCCAGAAGGTGCAGTGACTTTTGAAGATGTAGCCTTCACGGTTGAACGTGCAGCTGGTGAAGTTTGTGACCGTTGCCGTCGCATCGAACCAACAACGGCTGAACGTCACTACCACGCAACCATCTGTGATCACTGTGCACGCATCGTCGAAGAGAACTTTGCGGACGCAGTCGCAGAAGGATTTGAAGCTAAATAAAAGCCATTAAAGAGAGTGGGACAGAAATCGGTAATTCGTTAGAATTCGATTTCGTCGTCCCACCTCCGCACAGTTGAGTAGGGCTGTAAAAGCTGATGAAATCAGCGTAGTAGAGCCCACTCAACCACTGCGTCTTGCTCGACAATCCAAAAATAATTGAGAGGCTAGGACTTTTGTCCCAGCCTCTTTT
>CABKMC010000041.1 GCA_902373455.1 uncultured Streptococcus sp. | reverse complement strand
GGAAGATAGAGGATCAGAAAGACGAAGCCTAGATAGAAATGAGATACTTTTTTCATCGTTCTCTCCTTTCTCTCGTTGCCCACATGGTAAAGAGCATAGCAAGGATCAGAACAACTCCGATGGTAGAACCCATTCCCCAGTTTTGTGTTGTTAGGAAGTGCTGTTCAATCGCAGTCCCTAAGGTAATGACGCGATTTCCACCGATCATCCGTGTCAACATGAAGAGACTCAGACTAGGAATAAAGACAGACTGCACACCTGAGCGGACTCCATTCATGGACAAGGGGAAGACCACATGACGGAAGGTATCCCAACGATTGGCTCCCAAATCATAGCTGGCATTGATCAAGTTTGGATCCAAGTCATCTAAGACATTAAAGATCGGCAAAATCATAAACGGCAACTCGATGTAGCTGGCTACAAAGATAAAGGAGAAATCGGTAAAGAGGATCTGCTGGGGAGCGACTCCGAGAAAGCTTATAAAGCTATTGATGGAGCCGTTTTGCCCAAAGATTCCGATAAAGGCATAGGCCTTGAGCAAGAGATTGACCCAGGTTGGCAAGACGATCAACATCAACCACAACTGCCGGTGTTTGAGCAGCGTCAAAAAGTAAGCAGTCGGATAGGAGATCAAGAGCGTCACCAGGGTGACAATTCCGGCATAAAGGACCGAATTAAAACTCATCTTTAAATAGGTCAGATTTTGCGAAGTAAAGAACTCTTTGTAGTTTTCAAGTGAAAACTGCCCTTCAACGTTGAAAAACGATTGAAAGATGATCATGACTACAGGAGCCAAGACAAAGAGAAAAATCCACAAGAAATAGGGGAGGATAAATAGATTAGAGGTTGTTTTCTTCATCTCTTTCCTCCTCAATGGCATTAATCAAACCAGCTTCTTGCTCTTCCACTTCAACGTACTCTTCGATCCGCGCATCGAATTCTTCCTCGGTTTCATTGAGACGCATAACGTGGATATCTTCTGGTTCAAAGTCTAGCCCGATGACTTCTCCCACAATGGCCTTACGAGTGGAGTGAATCATCCACTCATTACCCAAATCATCATAGGCGATGATCTCGTAATGCACACCACGGAAGAGCTGGGTGTCCACCTTCACTTGGAGCTTGCCTTCTTCAGGAAGGGTGATTTGCAAGTCTTCTGGACGAATGACGACTTCAACTGGTTCATTTGGACGCATCCCTCCATCGACGGCTTCAAAGCGTTTGCCATTGAACTCAACCAAGTAGTCCTCGATCATGCGACCATCTAGGATGTTGGACTCCCCGATAAAAGTCGCTACAAAGTGGTTGATCGGTTCATCATAGATATCAACCGGTGTACCAGATTGGACGATCTCTCCTTCATTCATGACAAAGATCCAGTCACTCATGGCAAGGGCTTCTTCTTGGTCGTGGGTAACAAAGACAAAGGTAATGCCCAAGCGTTGTTGCAATTCCCGCAACTCATACTGCATGTCTGTCCGAAGTTTCAAGTCAAGTGCAGACAAAGGCTCATCTAAAAGGACTACTCGTGGTTCATTGATAATAGCCCGTGCAATAGCTACCCGCTGGCGTTGACCACCCGATAATTTTTGGATCGAGCGTTTTTCAAATCCTGCTAACTGGACCATTTTCAATACTTCTGAAACCCGACGTTCGATCTCAGCCTTGTCCAGCTTTTTCAAACGAAGGGGAAAAGCCACATTTTCAAAGACCGTCATATGCGGAAACAGGGCATAGGACTGAAAGACGGTGTGGACATCCCGCTTGTTGGTAGGGACATCATTGATCCGTTCCCCATCAAGGTAGACATCTCCAGAGCTAGCATCTAAAAGACCGGCAATTATATTAAGGATAGTTGATTTTCCTGATCCAGATGCACCGAGCAGGGTATAGAACTTCCCTTCTTCCAATTCAAAATTGATATCCTTTAGGACAACGGTTCCGCTATCTTCAAAGACCTTTGTAACATTTTTAAACTCAATAATTGGTTTTTTCAATTCACATAAATTCCTTCTTTACTACGATTACCAAACTGCTTTTCAAACGAAAACGCAGCGGCTGACAGGAAGACCTGTCAGGCCACCAATACCTCTCGGGGACTTACTAGACTGCCCCACCTATTTACGGTATCGATAGGCACTCACCCCCTTTCCGACTGATGCTATCGATGTTTACACTATCAATTATTCTTCAATACTAACGTTCTTAGGCTTGACCGATAATGCGAACTTCTGGTTCTAAACGAACGCCTGAGTGACCCTCGACTGCTTCAATGACATGGGCGATCAGGTCTTCGTAGTCCTTAGCTGTTCCATTATCGACATTGACCATAAAGCCGGCATGTTTTTCAGACACTTCAACACCACCGATTCGATAGCCTTTCAAACCTGCTTCACTAATCAATTGACCTGCAAAATGACCGACAGGACGCTTAAAGACGGATCCACAAGAAGGGTATTCAAGGGGTTGTTTCAACTGACGAAGATGGGTCAACCGATCCATCTCCTGCTTGATTTGCTCGTGATTGCCAGGAGACAAAGCAAATTTGGCAGAGATGACGACAGCACCTGTCTCTTGAATCTTAGATTGACGGTAGCCAAAAGCTAGTTCACTCGCTGACAGAGTTTCGATCTCTCCGTCTTTGGTCAAGACCTTACAGGATACTAGGACATGCGCGATCTCTCCTCCATAGGCTCCCGCATTCATAAAGACTGCACCACCGACACTGCCTGGAATGCCACTAGCAAACTCAAAACCTTTCAAACTATGGTGCAAGGCCACATGGGTGGTGTCGATGAGTTTAGCACCTGCCTCTGCTTCGATCACATAACCATCCACACTGATGTCACGCAAGCGATCAAACATAATGACAAATCCCGGAATGCCCCCATCGCGGACAATGATATTGGATGCATTGCCCAGGACCATCCATGGAATTTGCTCTTGGTTGGCAAATTGAACGATGCGTTTTAATTCGTATTGGTTGCGGGGAAAGGCTAAAAATTCAGCATTCCCACCTACCTTTGTGAAGGTATAATGTTTTAAAGGTTCTTGAAAACGGATATCAATCCCTTCAAGAATTTGATTTATTTTTTCATTCATCTTTCTGTCTGTTCTCTCTCTATAAAAATACAAACTATTATACCAAATTTTTGACTATTTTTCGACCCTAAAAAACAAAAGAAGACCTATAATATTCAGGCCTTCCTTTTATCATTCATTATGCAATTTTACGAGCAATGGCACGATTCTTTTGTCCATCCAGAGCTGATTTGACCGAAATCCAAGCACCACCAAGAGTAAAGACAGCTAAGAGTGCTAGATTCAAGTAAAATTTATCAGGGACATCCCCTGAGAATGTCGCTTCATTGAGAAGCGTCCAGGACATATCAAATGGCAAATCCAGTTCACTCATAAGCGCCAAAGTATAATCTAATTGGTTGACCAAAAAGACGGTCAAGACCATCAAAATAGCTGAAACTACCACACCTTTTTTAGTCAATTTCTTACCAAGAATCTCATAACCTTTGATGGTACAATAACCGAGGGCAGCCCCTGCTAAAACAGATACATAGCCAAGACGCGCTACCAAGAGGGCAACTGCTCCACCGATGATTACACCGATCACAGCCCCTACAATCCCCAAAAGGAAGTTTTCTTCCCGCGCTTCATAAGCCTCAACTGTATCTTGCACTTCGGCTTGGTAGGCTCTAAAGGTTGCATCGTCGATTAAAAAGATCGCATCTCCAATTTGATACAGACCGATTGGTCCTTCCTCACCCGTTTCCGCATTCACTTGCACAAATTGGTGGTTGAGTAAGAAATCAACAATATCTTGGATAGCTGTCCATAAGGTTTCGACAGCCTTCCCTTTGATCATTCCACCTTTGACAACGATCGAGGTCAAGTAACCATCAGAAGAGATAGCATTAATGGCTTTTGATTGTTCTTTTAATTCATTCCAAAGAACTTCACTATCTTCGATCAAGTCTCCTTCGGAACCTTGTTTCACACTGAGTGAAATGGTAAATACATTCTTGGTTTGAGCGCCTTCAATGACCAACAAGAAGCCTTCACGCTCTCCATACATCACACGAGCTTCGCCATCAAATTGCAGACCAAGATCGGTAGCAATACTATATAAATATTCTGGTTTCATGTTTCCCCCTAGATTTTCAGGAAAGCTTGAGCTTTTCCCCATACTGTTCCCATTCTACCATAGGAGAAGCAAAAAGGACATATACATTCGTATACATCCTTCTTTCATTTGTGTTACATTCGGGTTTAATTCTCAACACGAACGCCAAATGTGTCAATTTTAAGTTGGAAAATCTGACCATCTAGCCCGAGTTTTTCGAGAGCTGCAACAAAGGCTGCTGCATGCTCTGGCGCTAAGAGGTTCATGATCGTTGGGCCTGCTCCCGACAGATAGGTGGCGTAAGCCCCATGCGCATGGGCGACTTCTTTGACCTGAGGAAACTCTTTGACAAGAGATTGACGGTAGCGTTCGTGGAAATGATCAGACTCGATGGAGCGACCAGCCGTCAGCAAATCTCCCTTGAGGAGAGCTGCGATAGCGACATTGGCTACGCTACTGGCTGCAACAGCTTCCTTATAAGACCATTCTTTCGGTAGGACATTCCGACTATCACTGGTCTTCAATTGGTAGCTCGGTACAAAGGCCACAAGGTCACAGCTTGGGAAGTCAGCCGTGACATATTGGACATCTTCACCGATGTAGCTCGCAATGACCATATTCCCAAAGATAGCTGGAGCTACATTATCCGGATGACCTTCGATCTCGGTCGCGATGCGTAATTTCTCAGCGTCTGATAGCTGGAGGTTGGCTAATTGGTTGGCCAATTCAATCCCTGCGACAATGACCGAGCTAGAAGATCCAAGACCACGCGCCAAAGGCACTTCACTAGTCATCTTGATCCGATGGGGTTGCATATCAGTTGAGATAGAAAGAGCTGTTGAGAGCAAAAGGTTTTTCTCATCTGTCGGAATCCCTGCTCCAAGATCATGCTCAATAAACCAAGCATCTGCTGGTTCAAGGACTTCAATGGTCAAATAGCGAGTCACGGCAATCCCAACAGAATCAAATCCTGGCCCTACATTGGCACTGGTTGCTGGAACAATAATTTTCATGCTTATTCTCCCAAGACTTTAAAGGTATTCAAGAGTTCGAAATTCGCCTCTGAATCCAATTTTTCAACCAAGTTCTTGAATTGAGTTTGGTTAACTTGGTGAGTAATGATGACAACACTTGCATAGTGACCATCTGAGTCTTCTTGAAGAATTTGCTTGAAGGAAGCTCCTTCTGCATTAAAGATTTCCGCAAGACGCAAGATTTGACCAGTCGCATCTGGTGCCTTGATTGAGAAGTAATAATTGTTCTTCACGTCTTCTGGCTTAGCCAATTGAAGAGGGCGACTGTATTCATTGAAGGCTTTACCGATCGTTCCTTCTTTTAGACGACGGACAATGCGGACGAGGTCGGCTACGACACTTGTCGCAGTTGGTTTTTGACCAGCACCTGGTCCGTAGTACATAGACTCACCAATACCGATGGATTCCACATAGACCGCATTCATGACATCATTCACTCCTGCGAGTGGATGTTGTTTTGGAAGGAAGGTTGGTGTCACTTCTGCTGCGATCCCTGACTCTGTTTCAACGATAGATCCGACCAGCTTAATGACATATCCAAGGCTTTGAGCAACCGATACATCTTGAGGAGTGATCTGGCTAATTCCTTTGTGACCTACTTGGTCAAATTGGATATTCATCCCAAAAGCGAACTGGCTCAAGATCACCATCTTGTATGCAGCATCGATTCCTTCAACGTCGTTGGTTGGATCACTTTCAGCGTAACCAAGACGTTGCGCTTCTGCTAAAGCATCCTCATAAGTCCAGCCTTCTTCGACCATTTTGGTCATCATGAAGTTAGATGTTCCATTGACCACCCCGAGCACTTTGGTCACCTTGTCGGAAGCAAGGGAATTCACCAAGGTCCGAAGGATTGGGATCCCACCAGCTACGGCAGCTTCATAATAAAGAGCCACTTGGTGTTTTTTAGCAATCTCTAGCAACTCGCTTCCATGAACGGCAAGAAGGTCTTTGTTAGCAGAAACCACGTGCTTCCCTGCTTCAAGAGCACGGGTGATAAAGGTCTTAGCTGGCTCGATACGACCCATCAATTCAACCACGATGGCAATGTCCTTGTCTTCAATGATCTCATCGACATTGGTCACAAAGTTGTAGTCATGACCAGCAGCTTGTAATTTTTCCTTCTCAGCATCATCTCGAACCAAGACCTTGGCGATCTCGATTTCATCTTGAGCTGCCTGGGTGATTTTTTCATGGTTTTCTTTTAATAAAAATGGTACGCCACTTGCAACAGTACCAAATCCTAGTAAGGCAATCTTAACAGACATCCTATTGACTCCTTGAATTTTCTATAGTAGCTCCATTATAACAAAAACTTGAGCGTTTGACAGCCAATTGCCTTAAAAATTCTGAATTTTCATGACAGGATCTGCCTGTAGCAAGTTCTGGAAAAGAACCTAGAATTTGTGGTACAATAAAGAAAATAATGAAAACGGTGACACTATGAGTAAACGAAGAGTACCTAAAAAAATCAAAGCCCTACTTGGAATCAATGCCCTCCTACTGGTCTGTATCTTTATTTGTAGCTTTCTTCTGATCAAGCGGATCACTCAGCCGAATGAGGGGAATACCAGTGGCACTGCCATGACGCGTTCTCTCGAAGAAGGTAGCTCCTCTATCGAGTGGACTCGGGTGAAAAAGCCGGTCAAACTGCCCATCCTCATGTACCACTCCGTGCACAATATGGCCGAGTCTGAAGCTGCCAATGCTAATTTGATCGTTGATCCAGAAACCTTTGAAAGCCAACTAAAGGCCCTGAAAAAAGCGGGTTACTACACCCTGACACCTGGGGAAGCCTATCGCATCCTCGTCAAGAACGAAGTACCCAAAGGAAAGAAATTTGTCTGGCTGACCTTTGATGATGGCGTCGAAGATTTCTATACTATCGTCTATCCGCTTCTTAAGAAGTACAAGATGACCGCCACCAATAATATCATCACGGACTTTACCCAAAAGGAAAAAGAAAATGTCCTGACCTTTGACCAAATCAAAGAGATGAAAAGTGCTGGCTTGACCTTTGAAAGCCATACGGTCAATCATCCAGACCTAGCCAATTCCAGTCTTGAGACCCAAAAGAATGAGCTAGTTGCTTCTAAACGCCTGCTAGATAAGGTGCTGGATCAAAATACCAGCGTTATCGTCTACCCATCCGGTCGCTACAGCCAGGTCACGATCGACCAAGCCAAGAAAGCTGACTACAAACTAGGCCTCACCACTAAAAATGGACTAGCCAGCTCCGCTGATGGACTCTATTCCCTCAAACGAGTCCGGATCCTTCCAACCACTACAGGAGAGGATCTCCTAGCCATGATCCAAGAATAAAGAAAGAGAGTGGGACAGAAATCGGTAATTCGTTAGAATTCGATTTCGTCGTCCCACCTCCGCACAGTTGAGTAGGGCTGTAAAAGCTGATGAAATCAGCGTAGTAGAGCCCACTCAACCACTGCGTCTTGCTCGACAATCCAAAAATAATTGAGAGGCTAGGACTTTTGTCCCAGCCTCTTTTGTTAGAGTTACTTATAAAAAATTTTTTATCGTTGATTCATAAACTGTAATAGGATTCAAAAATTTTTAAAAGAGCTTCAACATTGATTTGCTATAGTCTTTGACTTTCTTTTATAAATGCTCAAAACAATTGCAAATGACAACAACTGCCAAAGAATAATTCTTACTATCTGCAAGCTATCTGATTCAGAATTTGAGACAACATGGACCAGATTTGAAGCAAGATTGTTGAAAAGATGATCTCCTAGTCCTAGCCACAAGGAACCTGTCATTTTGTAAAGTAAGGACCATTTGATGCTCATCATTCCCGCTAGGATAACATAGCCAATCCCCATGGTAATAAGATTTAAGAGTGACGATTCTCCTTGAAGATAATCTCTGAACGGCATTGCCAAGTGCCATATTCCAAATAGGAAGGCTATAAAGAATAGACTCTTACGGTAAGAAATCCCTTCAAGAATTTTGGTGAAAAGGCCACGAAAAACTCCTTCTTCCATCCACACGTTTATCAGGTTAAATAAGATACTTAACATGATAAACAAGATACCTGCTTGTGATCCTTTTTCGTTTGTTAAGGAAAAACCACTGGCATAAAACGATAAGTGAACATTGCCATGAAGAAACAAGAGAACAATACACTCAACTGTATATGCAAAGATGGAGCACACTAAACCAAAGAGCAGGCCATTTCCTATACCTCTTATAATTCCATTAGGTGTAAAACCAATATCTATCCATCTTAATTTGCTAATTGAAAGAATTCCCCACAATAAAAGTATTCCAAAAAGTTTGTGTAGAAAATTCTCCGATAAAAAAGTATCATCTGTCCTCATATACAAGTATTCGAATAGCCTTGCTACTGAGCAGATAACAAATATAATTGAACAACTTAAAATAGGTTTCTTTATTAGTTGATTTAGCATATCTTTCTTTCAAATAAGTCTTTTATAAAAGTTAATTTCAATATTTCACTCAGTCCAATTCCTTCTCTAGTTCTTTTAGAAAGGTGATTAAAAATTGATGGCGACTTTCTGCCATTTGTTTGGCAGTCTCCGTGTTCATTTCATCTTTTAAGAGGAGCAACTTGTCGTGGAAATGTTGGACGGTATCAGTAAGGGGTCTCCCTTTGTGGCCACCATAGGAAAAAGTTCGCGCAATTCCTACAGCTCCTATCGCATCGAGCCGGTCTGCATCCTGGACAATCT
>CABKMC010000040.1 GCA_902373455.1 uncultured Streptococcus sp. | reverse complement strand
TTATTATACCGTTGACAACTTTGTGAAAAACCTGTATGATAGAAAAAAGTTTATTAAAAAGGGGACGTATTTTGAAAAAATATACTATTTCACGTAAACGAACTTTAACTTTAGCTTCCGTTGTTTTAGGAACGGTCTTCACAGGAACGACTATTGCTTCTGCTGATGATGTTGCACCTAGCACAACCCAAGCCGCTCCTGCAACTTCTACAGAAACAAAATCACCTATCACGGTTGCAACAGAAGAAATTAACGCCAAAGCCAATACACCAGTTGTTCCCGCTGATAAAGCAAAAGCTGGAGATGTCATCGCTGTGGACGTCAAGAAAACTGGCCCATCTGCTAAAACAGACGGCGCAGACACAACCACTACTTCAACAGCAACCATCAAAACGACTAGCTTATCCGATCAAGACACACCTGTGGGCACTTCAAAACCAGTGTCATCTACCAAGACAGCTACATCCACAAAAGAAACAGCTGACTACACTGAGACAACTACAGAAACAGTCAACAAAACAACTGTAGTCGAAGTGACAAAAGAAGCAGATGTGGTCAATAAAAAAGAAGTCCAAGGAACATCCGACATCGTCTTTGTCATTGATAAATCATTCTCAATGGATTCCCACATCAATGATACGATGAAAAATGTTGAGACATTCGTCCGTAATTTATCTGCAAAAAATATCCAAGCACGCTTGGGATTGGTTGATTATGAAGACTCAAAGCATACCAACTACCATGATTTTAATGGATCAAAATTCACAACAGATCCAGAAAGCTTTATTTCTGCTTTAAAAGCAATCAAAACCTACGGTGGTTATGAAAATGCTACTGTTCCATTGCACCATATCGCTACTTCAGCGGATTATAACTGGGGGACTGGAGCAAACAATCATCGCTTTGCTTTCTTGATCACAGACGAAGACATTGATCTTACAAAAGATACACCAACTAAAGAAGCAACACTGAAGGCCCTTCAAGATGCCGGTATCTCTTTGACCGTAGTTGGTAAAACATATACATATATTAAAAAAGACTTTGCTCCATTGGTCAATGGGACAAATGGTCTCTACCTAGATATTGACAAAAACTTTGCTGACTTGTTGAACGTTCAATTTGCCAATAAAGTCGTTGAAACCGTCCAAAAAGGTCGTGTCTTTAAGGTACAAACAGACAAGTATGAGTTGATTTCAAAAACCCACCGTGTGGCAAAAGCAAAACCACAAACTCCTAGCATCCAAACGCCTGCAACACCGACTCCTACTCCTCAAAAACCAGCTGTTGTAACTCCTGCGAAACCGACAGTATTCACACCAGCTAAAAACGAGCCTGCCAAAACAGCAGTCTATATCGCACCTGCAGCTCTTCCTCAAAAAGAAGCAAGTCTTCCAAATACAGGAAGCAAAAACTCCATTGCTTTGACGACTCTAGGTCTTGGTCTTCTTAGCATGGGTGCTGCCTTTGGACTCTCTCGTAAAACAAAAAAAGACTAACATGAAAAAGCCTAATCAAATGATTAGGCCTTTTTAGCTCGGTACGAATGATTCCTGTTTGCCATTTCCATTTGAAAGTAGAAATCTTCAGCTTCTACCAAAAGATTCTTGTCCTCCGCTATGATATAATGGGGACAGTACAAGGGAGGAAACCAATGTTACAAGAACTAGCCTTTACAGGCCAATGGAGACACTATCAAAAACGCGTTCTCGATAAGAGTGACGCTTTTATGGCGGATGGCCACCTGCATTTGGTAGCAGCTCCTGGATCGGGAAAAACAACCCTGGGAATCGAATTTATCAGACGCTTTGGTCAACCAACCCTAATCTTGGCTCCTACGGTCACCATTCGTCAACAATGGGTGGACCGGATTATCCAAGCATTCTTGAAAGATGAAAGCCAAGCGGAACAATTGATCTCTCAGGACCTCAAACATCCTAAGCTGATTACAGTGGCTACCTATCAGGCCCTACACAGCGCCATGAACCAAGTCGTCGGTCAATCACAAGCTGAAGATACCGATGACCAAGCAGAGATTGAAACATTTGATTTCAAAGGCTTTGATATCTTTACTACTTTCAAAGACATCTCACTCGGAACCCTTTGTTTAGATGAGTGTCACCACTTGCGCAATGAATGGTGGAAGAGCTTGGAAGCCTTTCGTCAAGCCTTCCCTGACTTAAAGATGATCTCCCTCACCGCTACCCCGCCCTATGAAGGAGACCCTGCCCTCTGGGATCGCTATATCCGCATGTGTGGGGAGATTGATGAGGAAATTACGGTTCCCGAATTGGTCAAGGAAGAGACCCTTTGTCCCCATCAAGACTATGTCTACTTTGCCTTTCTAACCAAGGAAGAGCAGGCTCAGTTGGACGCCTTTAGCCAACAAAAGAATGCTTTCTTGCAACAACTGACTTCCGATCCCCTCTTTTGTCAATACCTGCAATCCTGTCAGGCCTTATCGGGTCAGATCAGTGATGATGAATTGCTCAATGAGCCCAAGTATCTCTCTGCCACCCTGATCTTTCTTCGAAGCAAGGGAATCGCCTTTCCCAACCGTTTCCAGGACCTTTTAGGAGCTAAAAAACTTCCTGCTTTCACCATGGACTGGCTTGAAACTCTTCTGCAAGGCCTGCTTTTTCAGGTTCCCCACTGGTACAATCTACCAGAAGAATACGAAAAGCAACTCCTCCATGAATTAAAAGCAGCTAGTTTAATCGATCGAAAACAAATCAAACTAGTCCGCAACAAAAAACAAGACCTCCTGCTGAACCAATCCCTTGGAAAACTCAATGCGGTTCGAGAGATTTTCAAGGCGGAATACCAGGCTCTTGGAAGCCAACTGCGCCAACTGGTCTTAACAGACTATATTCGCCAAGACTTTGAAGTTCATCTCGGGGATAAGGATGCCCAATTCACTCAGTTGGGAGTACTCTCTTATTTCGAATCCATTCGCAGGGAAAGCATGGAGCTAACGACTCCTCCTGCCATCGCTGTCTTAACAGGTAGTATCGTCATCATCCCTACGATCGCTAAGCCAAGATTAGAAGAGCTTCTAGGAGGGAATAGACTGACTTACCAAAATGTCGGCCAATTATCTCCTGATGACTTTCTCAAGGTTCGCTTGGTAGGTTCGCAACATGATTTGGTGACAGCTGTGACCCAGCTCTTTCAAGAGGGGTTCATCCAAGTCGTGATTGGAACCAAGTCTCTTCTAGGAGAAGGCTGGGATGCTCCTTGTGTCAACTCCCTGATCCTAGCGAGCTTTGTCGGTAGCTTTATGCTCAGCAACCAAATGCGAGGCCGTGCCATTCGAGTGTGGCCTGAGGATCCAGACAAGACCAGTAACATCTGGCATCTAGTCTCCATCAATCTTTCCCTAAAGAAATGGTATGAAAAGTCCGATCTTGAAAAAGAAGAGATCGAAGCCATCACTGATCAGCTGAAACAATACAGCCCTGATTTGGAGCTCTTAGAAAGACGGATGAAACAATTTTTAGGCCTCCACTACAAGGAACCCTTTATCGAATCCGGTATCGAGCGTCTGGCCTTTGACAATATCCGCTATACTAAAAAACAGTTACAGAAACTCAACGAAGAGACCTTAGAGCGCTCTACCCATCGTCAAGAACTCCGGGACGGCTGGCAAAAAGCCCTTCCGATTCTGGAGAATATAGAGATTGCAAACGAGGTCCAAGTGGATAAACACTTCCTGCCTCTGGCCCTATTTTTTGATGCCAGAAAGCTAGCTCGCTGGCTAACGGCCGCTACTTTGACCGATTCTTTCGCCAACCTGATTTACTATTCATCTAGGGGAGGATGGAATACAGCTTCTCTTGTTCTTCTCTTCTTCTTAGCTGTTCTCGCACTCCTTGCTTGGCTCCGCTACTACCTCTATAAAAGTCCTTACAAACGGCTAGAAGTCTTTGGCCAGGCCATTCACCAAGCTCTGCTTCTTTCTGGGCAGATTCAGACCCAGGAGACCCGTATCCAAGTGGTCAGAGATAGGAAGGATGCCATCAACACGCTAATCTATATGAAGGGCGGAACCATGCGAGAGAAAGAAGTCTTCTCGCAAACCATGATCGAATTTTTCGCACCGATTGAAAACCAGCGTTACATCCTAAAAGCCCAGGAAAAGGTATCCGACCAGACAGAATACTTCGCCGTGCCAAGCCTCTTTGACAAACGCAAAGAAGAGGCCCAAGCCTTTGTCGAGCAAATCCGAAAGAGTCTAGGTAAGTATGACCTCGTCTATACCCGAAGTACGGAAGGTCGTGCTATTCTTTTAGATGCTCGCATCAAGGCCTTGGCCAACAAACAAGAGCGCACCTTCACCAAGAAACAAGTGATGTCAGATTTGAAATAAGCATTTATTTCAAGATTAAAAAAATTCTAGTAGACAGCCTCTACTAGAATTTTTTTGTTAGTCAATGACAATCATGGCCTTAATGGTCTTGCGTTCATCCATATCTTTATAAGCTTGATCAATCTCGTCCAAGCTATAGCTATGGGTGAAGACGCGACCTGGATTGATATCGCCATCAAGGACGGCCTTGAACAAGAACTGCTTGTCATAGGTGGTGACAGAGGCTGCTCCTCCTGCAACCGAAATGTTTTGGGCAAAGGTCGAACCAAGGGCACGGTTATTGTAGTGAGGGACACCGACGAAGCCTAAGCGACCACCATTATGAAGAACCCCAAGGGCTTGGTCGACCGCTGTTGCAGTACCGACACATTCAAGAGCTGCATCTGCTCCTCCACCAAGGATTTCACGGACCTTGGCAATGCCTTCTTCCCCGCGCTCCGCAACAACGGCTGTAGCACCAAATTCCAGAGCCAATTGTTGACGGTCTTCATGCCGACTCATGAGGACAATTTGCGATGCGCCCCGCATCTTAGCTGCGATGACAGCACATTGACCTACAGCACCGTCACCGATAACGATAACCTTATCACCCTTTTGCACATTGGCAACATGCGCCGCATGGTAGCCCGTCGGCATGACATCTGCCAGCGTCAAGAAGGATTTAAGCATGGCTTCTGTATAATCTGACGGTTGCCCAGGGATTTTGACAAGGGCCCAGTTGGCGTATTCAAAGCGCATGTACTCTGCTTGAACCCCATCAGACCAGTTGGTGCCGATATGGCGGTCACAGGTCCCATCATAGCCAGCGCGGCAGGCATCACACTCCCCACAGCCATGAGTGAAAGGGGCGATGACAAAGTCTCCCGGTTTCACCGTTGTAATAGCTTCTCCGATTTCTTCAACGATCCCAATAGCTTCGTGCCCACTATTTTGGTGCCCCTCTTCAATATCTGGATTGCGGTAGCTCCAGAGATCAGATCCACAGACACAGGTGCGAACGATGCGGAGAATGACATCATCTGGTGCTTCGATCTGTGGACGCTCCACTTCTACGAGACCCACTTGCCCAGCTTTTGTATAGACTGTTTTTTTCATAGGGACGACCTACTTTCTATTGCTTACTGTCTTCTAGTATACACTTTTTCTTGGGCTTCTGCTCGTACCGACTCTTCATGAATGGTGGTGGTGTTCATGTCCGCTCTGACTCTCTATAGCATGGATATCCCGTTTATGGCAGGCATGGCTAGCTTGATCGCTATCCACTTCGATGGTGACATTTTGAAAGCCCCTCTCTTTGAGCAAGTCTCGGATAGACTCTTTACAGACCTCCATATGTTTGACATGCTCCAGACAAACATGAACAATAGCATTTTTCTCTAGTCCATCCATGGTCCAAAGATTAAGCTGATTGACACTAGCGACATTGTCCAACTGCTCTAAATCATTCTTAACTTGCTTGATATCTACCCCTTCTGGCACAGCATCCAGGAAAATTTTGAGCGTGCTCCAAAAACGTGGAATGGCTTTGGATAGAATAAAGAAGGAAATAGCAAGAGACAAGAGGGGATCTAGGATATACCAGTCAGTAAATCGGAGGATAATGGCCATCAGGATGACAGCCAACCAACCTAAGGTATCTTCCAAAAAATGCAGACTGAGAATGGATTCATTCTTGGTCTGCCCCTTACGAATGACCAGACTCGCCAGCACATTGACACTGATAGCAATCATTCCCAACCAAAGAAGCCCTTCGTCATTGACAGGCTGAGGGTGGAAAAGCTTGCTTACATTTTCTAAAATCACCATACCAGACCCAGTCATCAGAATGACTGCCGTTACTAAAGCCCCTAATAAGCTAAAACGCTTGTAGCCTAAAGTATAGCGACTATCTTCTTCACGATTGGAGATCGTTTCTAGAAAGGCCGAGAGGCCAATGGCTAGAGCATCCCCCAAGTCATGGACAGAATCAGCGAGAACAGCACTGGAACCAAAGATTCCCCCTGCAATAAACTCAACAATGGCAAAACTTAGATTCAAGAAAAAAGCCAGCCAAACAGCACGTTTTGAACTCATTTTTTTACCTTCCTTTGGTATACTAGTAATAGTATTATCTTCTCACTAGTATTATCTCTAACTCTAAAAAGAAAGGATAGGGGCAAACTGTTTAGGATGTACGTTACTGAACAGTTTGTTCATAGTGTCCATATGACTGCACAAGATCGTCGCATTACCAAGACTAGAAAAGCTATTTATCAAGCTTTCTTGCACTTACTTAACCAAAAAGATTATGAGGCCATCACCGTTCAGGAAATTATTGACTTGGCTGATGTGGGACGCTCGACCTTTTACAGCCATTACGAGAGTAAGGAACTCTTGCTGGATGAACTCTGCCAAAAACTCTTTCACCATCTCTTTGAGCGTGCTGAACACCTCTCTCCACAAGACTACCTGGCCCATATCTTCCAGCATTTCAAGAAAAATCAAGACCATGTGACCAGCCTCTTGCTTTCAAAAAACGATTATTTTATCCGGCAGCTGCGAAAAGAACTGGAACATGACGTCTATCCCATGTTAGCAGACGAACTGATTCAAGCACACCCCAACATTCCTCACTCCTATCTCAAACACCTGGTCGTCAGCCACTTCATTGAAACTCTCAGCTGGTGGCTAAAAAAGGGTAAGTCTTACACCGAGCAAGAAGTCATCCAGTTTTATTTGGAGATACTGCACGCAAACTCTAAATGAACCTCCTGTTATCTAGAAAGGACTAGCTTTCATGTCTACCTTACAATTTTATTTCCTTTTTCCGAGTTTATTCATGCTTCATGAACTGGAAGAAATCATATGGATGCCATCTTTTGTCAAAAAAATATCATTACAAATTCCATATAAACAAATCTTCACTTTTTACACCCCTTTTGCTTTCAATGCCATTGTCATGGAGCAACTTTTACTTCTAATGATAACACTTTATCTTAGTTACCAATTTAACAACTATACTATTTACACAACCATCGTAATCGCTTATATCTATCATGTGTTCGGACATCTTATTCAGACAATTGTTATTCGAAAATATGTGCCGGGATTGCTAACTGGCATTTTTACGAGTTTATTTTCTCTATTCTATCTCAAAAATAACGTACCAATCAATCTTTATTGGTACTCTTTTATCACTTTAATCCTTATCATTGTTAATCTTGTGCTTTCATTCATGGTTCTTCATAAGAAGACTCTCAAACTAAGGTAAGTTAAAGTCTTAAGTTCTTAACACTATCACATTACATTTACTTTAATTATCCTAGAAAGAAAACAAATATGCCACTTTATTACATTTTCAGCATTATTACAGCCTTCTTTGCCCTTGCTTTTGCTCTTCTTCATTTATTAGTCAGCCTTTCCGAATTAAAAAAGGGCAAGAAGAACCTTGGAATTTACCTACTTTTTCTAGGAAGTAGCCTTGCGACCTTCTCTCTCATCCTCTACTTCCTTTTGCCGATTGTTGCTTTATTCATTTGGCTGATCGGAGTTAGCTTGATTTGCTACGGAGCCTATTGGAATGGCAAGCACAAAGAAAACTTCCATCCAGCCCATCATGTCATTCGGATTGGAATCGCTCTGATTCTTACCATTTTGTTAGCCCTCATCTAAGAAAAACTCAAGTTTTCATTGATAAAACTTGAGTTTTTTGGTAGTTACGAAATCAATAAGGAATTAAAAATCTTGCTTTTCTTTAAACATTTTGACCTTTTCTTGGCAGTAATCCATTAATTTCTGTGCTTTTTCAAATGAGTAGCCTTTTTCAGATACAGACTTGACTTTCTTTTCATCAAAATAGTAGCCTGTCAAGCCCCTGACTTCTTCTGATAAGGTGAGATAATAGCCTGTTTCGATTCCCTGATCTAGATCTTTCGAGAGAGATTTCATCAGGCGTCCGAAGAGAGATTTTTTCGTCTTTGCATCACTAGAATGATTCCCTAAGTTAGTCGAGATAAGACCAGGATGATAGGCATTAATAGTGATATTTGAACCTTTTAAAAAGAAATCTCTTGCTAGATAGCGTGTCATCCAAATGGTATAGAGTTTGGAATTATTATAGGCCAATCCGGGATTGTAGTTGTTCTCAAATCCAAAATCCAAATCCTTGACCTTGGCAAAATGATGCATATAGGAAGAAGTATTAATGACACGGCCGTCAGGCGCTTTTTCTAACAAGGGGCTTAGCTCAGTTGTTAACAGATAGGGAACGAGAACGGATAACATAAAAGTCAACTCGACATTTTCAGCACTTGCTTTTCGTTCTTTTCCTGCATACAGGCCTGCATTGTTAAACAAGACATCGATCCTTTGAAAGTCTCGCTTGATTTCCTCTACAAATCGATAAACATCATATAATTTTGAAAAATCAGCCAAGTAACTAGAAACTCTGCCTCTCAGGGAAACGGCCCGAACCTCTTGAGTAGCTAATTCCAGTTTTTGAGGATTGCGACCATGAAGGATAACCTGATGCCCTTCACTAGAC
>CABKMC010000039.1 GCA_902373455.1 uncultured Streptococcus sp. | reverse complement strand
ATAAGGTCTTTTCTTATGAAAACCAAATGGCAGCTTTGACGGATGACGAATTAAAAGCGAAAACAGTTGAGTTTAAGCAACGCTATCAAGATGGTGAGTCTTTGGATGATCTCTTGTACGAGGCTTTTGCAGTTGTTCGTGAAGCTGCAAAACGGGTCCTTGGTTTGTTCCCATACAAGGTTCAGGTCATGGGGGGAATCGTCCTTCACCATGGTGACGTTCCAGAGATGCGTACAGGGGAAGGAAAAACCCTGACAGCAACCATGCCTGTATACTTGAATGCCTTGTCTGGTAAAGGGGTACACGTTGTTACCGTCAATGAATACCTGACAGAGCGGGATGCAACAGAGATGGGAGAACTTTACTCATGGCTTGGTCTTTCAGTAGGGATCAACCTGGCAGCAAAATCTCCAGCTGAGAAAAAAGAAGCTTACCTCTGTGATATTACTTACTCAACCAACTCAGAGATCGGATTTGACTATCTGCGTGACAACATGGTTGTGCGTGCAGAAAATATGGTTCAACGTCCATTGAACTATGCCTTGGTCGATGAGGTAGACTCCATCTTGATTGACGAAGCGCGTACTCCGTTGATCGTTTCTGGTCAGACAGCTTCTGATACGAGCCAGCTCTATCACATGGCAGATGCTTATGTGAAGACCTTGACAGAGGACGATTACATTATCGATGTCCCATCTAAAACCATCGGTTTGTCTGATTCAGGAATCGATAAAGCAGAAAGCTACTTTAATCTTGAAAACTTGTACGATATTGAAAACGTAGCTTTGACTCACTTTATCGACAACGCCCTTCGTGCCAACTACATCATGATTTTGGATATCGACTATGTGGTCAGCGAAGATCAAGAAATCTTGATCGTTGACCAATTTACTGGTCGGACCATGGAAGGTCGTCGTTATTCTGATGGTCTTCACCAAGCGATCGAAGCCAAAGAAGGTGTTCCAGTTCAAGAAGAAACCAAAACATCTGCATCGATTACTTACCAAAACCTCTTCCGTATGTACAAGAAGTTGTCAGGGATGACAGGGACAGGGAAAACTGAAGAAGAAGAATTCCGTGAAATTTATAACATTCGCGTGATTCCAATTCCAACCAACCGTCCGATTGCTCGTATTGACCATCCAGACCTTCTCTACCCAAGCTTGAAATCAAAATTCAAGGCTGTTGTGGAAGATGTCAAGTCTCGTCATGAAAAAGGTCAACCAGTCCTAGTAGGTACCGTTGCCGTTGAAACCAGTGATTACCTTTCTCAATTGTTGGTTCAAGCAGGTGTCCCTCACGAAGTTTTGAATGCGAAAAACCACTACAAAGAAGCGCAAATCATCATGAACGCTGGTCAACGTGGTGCTGTTACCATCGCGACCAACATGGCCGGACGTGGTACCGATATCAAGCTTGGTGAAGGTGTTCGCGAACTCGGTGGACTTTGTGTCATCGGGACAGAACGTCACGAAAGTCGTCGGATCGATAACCAGCTTCGTGGACGTTCAGGACGTCAAGGGGATCCAGGTGAATCTCAATTCTACTTGTCTCTTGAAGATGAATTGATGCGCCGTTTCGGTTCTGAACGGATCAAAGCAGTGCTTGATCGCTTCAAGTTGAGCGAAGAAGAATCGGTGATCCGTTCAAATATGTTCACACGTCAAGTAGAGGGTGCACAAAAACGGGTTGAAGGAAACAACTACGATACCCGTAAACAAGTCCTTCAATACGATGACGTGATGCGGGAACAACGGGAAATTATCTACGCTGAACGCTATGATGTTATCACAGCTAACCGTGACTTGGCACCTGAAATCAAGGCCATGATCAAACGGACCATCAAACGGATTGTTGAAGGGGCCAGCCACTCAAGCAAGGAAGAACGCGTTGAAGCGATTCTGAACTTTGCCAAATACAATTTGGTTCCGGAAGATACCATTTCTGCAAGCGATATTGAAGGAAAATCTGACAAGGAAGTTATCGATTACTTGTATGCACGTGCAGAAGAAATCTATGCTAGCCAAGTAGCGAAATTGCGTGACGAAGAGTCTGTGCAAGAATTCCAAAAAGTCTTGATCCTTCGTGTGGTGGACAGCAAGTGGACGGACCATATCGATGCTTTGGATCAATTGCGAAATGCGGTTGGACTCCGTGGGTATGCGCAAAATAACCCAGTGGTAGAATACCAATCAGAAAGTTTCCGTATGTTTAACGATATGATTGGATCGATTGAATTTGATGTGACTCGTCTCATGATGAAAGCCCAAATTCACGAACAAGAACGTCCACGTACGGAACACAGTATTTCAACAACTGCGACTCGCAACATTGCAGCGCAACAACAAGATATTCCAGCAGATATTGACTTGTCACAAGTGAAACGCAACGATTTGTGCCCTTGTGGTTCAGGTAAGAAATTCAAAAACTGTCACGGACGTAAATTTTAAGAGCTCCTCTGAAATAGAAAGAGGATGGGTCTAGCTAGCATAAGGAGGCCGTATGGTATTCATTACGAAGAGCAATAAGATTGATGAGCAAGAGATCACTTCGCTTTACCGCTTGGAAGGTCCAGCCTTGGAGCGTAAAGAAGCGCGTGATCGAGAATTGGAAGCTATTATCAAAGGAGAAGACCAACGGATCCTTCTTGTGATCGGGCCTTGCTCTTCTGATAATGAAGAAGCTGTGATGGACTATGCCCGTCGCTTGGCAGACTTACAAGAGCAAGTCAAAGATCAGATTTTCATTGTGATGCGGGTCTATACGGCTAAGCCTCGGACCAATGGGGATGGCTATAAAGGCTTGATGCACCAACCAGATACACATGCAGCACCAAGCTTTGTGGACGGTTTGAAAGCGGTCCGACATCTCCACTACCGTGTGATTACAGAAACTGGTTTGACAACTGCGGATGAGTTGCTTTATCCAGCAAGTCTTCCGTATGTTGAGGATTTGATTTCTTATCATGCCATTGGAGCGCGTTCAGTTGAAGACCAGGAGCACCGCTTTGTATCTAGTGGGATCTCTGCTCCGACAGGCATGAAGAATCCAACTTCTGGAAATCTTTCTGTCATGTTCAATGCGATTTATGCAGCCCAACATCCCCAAAACTTTTTGTTCAATGCCCAAGCAGTGGAAACATCAGGAAATCCTTTAGCCCATGCGATCCTTCGTGGAGGCTTGGATGCAAGTGGTAAGAATGTTCCAAACTACCATTATGAAGATTTGCTAGCGGCAGCAAAACGCTATAGCGAAATGGGCTTGCAACATCCCTTCATCCTGGTGGATACCAACCATGACAATTCTGGCAAACAATTCGAAGAGCAAGTACGCATCGTGAGAGAAACCATGATGAACCGTGCTTGGAACAAGGATTTGGCAACTTTAGTTCGTGGTTTCATGATTGAATCTTATCTAGAAGATGGCCGTCAAAATGAACCAGTGGTTTATGGTCAATCCATCACAGACCCTTGCCTGGGTTGGGAAAAAACACAGGCCTTGGTCAAAGAAATTGCAACGATGAATAAGTAAAAGGCAGGGGCGGAAGGAGTGATTCTTTAGCCCCTTCTCTTTTGTCAGTTAGACGATACTGAAACGATAAATAAGGATAAAACAAGATGATCAAAGGACATGGCATCGATATCGAATCGATCGCTGCGATTGAAAAAGCCTATCACAAGAATGCTCGATTTGCTGAAAAAGTCTTAACCGAGACTGAGCGAGCACGCTTTGAGGAATTATCTGGAAAGCGGAAAATGGAATATTTGACGGGCCGATGGTCAGCCAAAGAAGCCTTTTCAAAGGCCATGGGAACAGGGATTGGACCAGTTGGTTTTCAAGATTTAGAAATTTTAAATGATGCCCACGGAGCACCCTATTTTTCCAAGTCTCCTTTTTCTGGTAAGGTATGGATTTCGATCAGTCACAAGGGAGACTTAGTCTCGACCAGTGTCATTTTGGAGGAAGAAAATGAAAGCAAGTAAACATAGACCAACTGTTGCAAGAATTGATTTAGATGCCATTGCCTTTAATGTGCAACAAGTTAGTGAGCATATTCCGAGTCAAACCTTAAAGTATGCAGTCGTCAAGGCCAATGCCTATGGTCATGGGGTCGTTGCAGTGACCAAAAAATTAGCAGCTCAAGTAGATGGCTTTTGTGTATCCAATATGGATGAAGCCCTTGAAATCCGTGAAGAAGGTTTGCAACACCCTATTTTGATTTTGGGAGTTGTGCCAAGTGAAACAGTGAGTCTGGCCAAAGAGCAGGACATCCGCTTAACGGTGGCTAGTCTTGCTTGGTTGAATCAATTGCTTGGAGAAGAAGAAGATTTATCAGGATTGAAGGTCCATATTAAGGTGGACTCAGGAATGGGGCGGATTGGATTCCGAAGAATCGAAGAGATCAAAGAGGCTGAACGCCTCCTCTTAGCAGCTGATGCTGAAATTGAGGGAATCTTTACTCATTTTGCGACAGCAGATGAAGCAGATGATCGAAAATTTCAAGCGCAATATCATTTTTTCAAAGAAGTATTGGATGCTCTTGAAACCCTTCCTCCGATTGTTCATGCTAGTAATTCAGCCACCTCTTTGTGGCATGCAGATACGATTTTCACAGCTGTTCGTCTGGGAGATGTCATGTATGGCTTGAATCCAAGTGGTTCGGTGCTAGCCTTGCCTTATGAAATCAAGCCAGCCTTGAGTTTAGTAAGTGAGTTAGTTCATGTCAAACAGTTAGAAGCCGGTCAAGATATTGGCTACGGAGCAACCTATACGACGGAAGATGTCCAATGGATTGGAACGATTCCCATTGGCTATGCGGATGGTTGGATCCGAGAGATGCAAAATTTCCATGTGCTAATTAAGGGTGAGTTTTGCCCTATTGTAGGCCGGGTTTCGATGGACCAGGTAACGGTTCGCCTCCCAGAAGAATTACCTCTGGGAACCAAGGTTACCCTAATTGGCCGAGACGGCGAGAAAGAAATTACGGCAACAGAGATTGCGGACTACCGTGGTACCATTAATTATGAAGTAGTCTGTCTCTTGAGTGATCGGATTCCTCGTGACTATGCAGGTAAAGAATAAAAAAGCAGGTGGGTTTTCCCTGAAGGACCTGCTTTTTTATAAAAGAAAGGAGGAACAATGAATTTACACCAACCCTTATCCGTACTGCCTGGCGTCGGTCCAAAATCGGCGGAAAAATTTAAAAAATTAGGGATTGAAACTTTAGAAGATCTGCTCTTGTATTTCCCCTTTCGCTATGAAGACTTCAAAACGCGCAATGTTTTAGAGTTAGAAGATGGGGAAAAAGCCGTCATCTCTGGGGTGGTAGCAACTCCAGCCAATGTCCAATATTATGGTTACAAACGAAATCGCTTGCGCTTTTCCATCAAACAAGGAGACCAAGTGATTGCGGTTAATTTTTTCAATCAACCCTATTTAGCAGACAAAATCGAGGTTCAGCAGACCGTGGCGATTTTTGGGAAATGGGACAAGGCAAAAGGCAGTTTGACAGGAATGAAGCTCTTGGCTCAGGTGGAAGATGATTTGCAGCCGGTCTATCGAGTGACGCAAGGAGTCAGCCAAAACAGCCTGGTGAAATTGATCAAAATAGCATTCGACCAGGGCTTGGACCAGCTTTTAGAAGAGAACGTCCCCCAAATCTTACGAGAGCGTTATCAACTTATGTCTCGTTCCCAAGCAGTGCAAGCTATGCATTTTCCTAAGGATCTGACAGAGTACAAGCAAGCTCTTCGCCGGGTAAAATTTGAAGAGCTCCTCTTTTTCCAGCTGCAACTCCAAGTGCTAAAAGAAGAAAATCACGATGCCAGCCAAGGGATTTCCTTGGCCTGGAATCCAGAAAAATTAGCAGAACGAAAAAAACAGCTTCCTTTTGAGCTAACGCAAGCTCAAGAAAACAGCTTGAATGAAATCTTGACAGATATGGCCTCACCTTATCATATGAACCGCCTCTTACAAGGGGATGTGGGAAGCGGGAAGACAGTCGTGGCCGGTCTTGCCATGTATGCAGCCTTAAGCGCTGGTAAGCAAGCTGCCTTGATGGTTCCAACGGAGATTTTGGCAGAGCAACACAAGGAAAGCTTGCAAAATCTTTTTCCAGATTTGCCAATTGCCCTTCTAACAGGAGGATTAAAGGCGGCTGAGAAACGAGAAGTCTTAGAAGAGATCGCCTCAGGAACTGCTCAACTGATTGTGGGGACACATGCCTTGATTCAAGAGGGAGTTCACTACCAAGATCTAGGCTTGGTCATTATTGATGAACAGCACCGTTTTGGGGTTTCCCAGCGCCGTATTCTTCGAGAAAAGGGACAAAATCCAGACGTCCTGATGATGACGGCTACCCCTATTCCCCGGACCTTGGCCATCACGGCTTTTGGAGATATGGATGTGTCCATCATTGACCAGATGCCTGCGGGACGCAAGGAAATCATGACGCGCTGGGTCAAGCATGAGCAGTTAGAAGTGGTCCTCGACTGGTTGGTAAAAGAGCTCGCAAAAGGTTCTCAAGCCTACTTTATCTCTCCCTTGATTGAGGAGTCAGAGGCGCTAGATTTGAAAAATGCCCTTGCCCTCCAGGAGGAGTTAGAAGCCTTCTTTGGTCAGCGGGCACGCGTTTCTCTTCTTCACGGGAAGATGAAAAGTGAAGAAAAAGAGACCATTATGCAGGCCTTTAAAGAGCACCAAGTGGATGTTCTAGTATCCACGACCGTCATTGAAGTAGGAGTCAATGTGCCCAATGCAACCGTTATGGTTATTATGGATTCAGATCGGTTTGGCCTTAGCCAACTGCACCAGCTTCGAGGCCGGGTTGGTCGGGGAAATAAGCAATCCTATGCTATTCTAGTGGCCAATCCTAAAACAGATAGTGGCAAACAGCGCATGAAAATCATGACAGAGACGACCAATGGGTTTGTGCTGGCAGAGGAAGATTTGAAAATGCGGGGTTCAGGTGAAATTTTTGGAACCCGTCAATCAGGAATTCCAGAGTTTCAAGTAGCAGACCTAGTTGAAGATTATCCCATTCTTGAAGAAGCAAGGAAAGTTGCTAGCCAGATCGTAGCCACTCCAGGTTGGCGAGAACACCCAGACTGGCATTTGCTCTCTCTTTATCTGGAGAAGCAAGAACATTTAGATTAGATCATAAAAAGTGAGTAGAGTGGAAATGTGTTGTTTCCACTCTACTCACTTTTAAGATGGGATTTTACGCCCTTTGTATCTTGTTGAATTGCGACAGGACGAAGGTGGATCGATACCATCCACCTGAGGAGTTAGTGAGTTACCCTAGTGCTTGCCGTTACACAAATTGAACATGGGCTGCGGATTGTGTCAAAAAGATGAATCCTCCTAGAATCTGATGATTCTGCGTCGAATTCCCTATTTTGACTGTATCCGCTACGCCCTTTGTATCTTATGCTACCCTTCGATATATTCTTTGAGTTCTTGTCCTTTTAGGCCGGCATTGAGGGCGATGAGAAGTTTGATGCGAGCTTTGGGGGCATTTAATTCTTTGATGAAAAAGACACCGGCTTGATGGAGTTGGACGCCACCGCCTTCATACGCGTAAACTGGTTCTGCGATCCCGTTGAAGCAGCGGGATACTAAAGCGATTGGAAGTCCAGCATCTATGAATTCTTGGAGTTTATGGGCAGTTTCTTTAGGGATATTTCCAGCTCCAAAGGCTTCAATAATGAGGCCATCAATTTTTGAGTGATCCAGTAGATCTAGCAGATCAGTTTTCATACCAGCATAAGTAGCGATAATGGGAACGAAACCTTCAATTTTATCGAGATCGAAGCGCACTCGTGGCTCAGCTGTTTTAAAGAAGAGGATTTCCTTTTTCATGACCAACCCCAGAGGGCCGTGGGTTGGTGTCTGAAAGGTACTGACATTGGTGGTGTGGGTTTTGGTGACGTACTTAGCTGCATGAATTTCGTCGTTCATGACGACTAAGACACCCTTATCACGTGCTTTTGGATCGGCTGCCACTCGGAGGGCTGTTAAGAAATTATAGACACCGTCACTTCCAAGTTCGTTGGAACTTCGCATGGCTCCTGTAATCACCACGGAGATTTCAGGTAACTCCATGGTATCTAAGAAATAAGCTGTTTCTTCCAGCGTATCGGTCCCGTGTGTAATGACGATCCCATCGAAGTGGCTGGCTGCCTCTTTGATTCTTTGATATAGAGCTAACATGTGATGCGGTGTCATTTGTGGACTTGGTAGATTGAAGATATCCTCAGAAGTGACTTCAATTCCTTCAATTGGTGAAGTAACTTGGGTCATGGGATTGACTTCATTTGTAATCACTGCTCCAGAGTCATCTGCAGCCATCGAGATGGTCCCTCCGGTATGTAGTGCTAAAATTTTCTTAAACATGTGAAGCTCCTTGGAATATGTGATATAATTTATTTTATCATAAAAAGAAAGAAACAGTAGACATGGAAATAAAAGCAGTCTTTTTTGATATCGATGGGACCCTGGTCAATGATAGTCGAGCGGTCTTAAAATCAACAGAAAAAGCTATTCAATCTTTGAAGGAAGAAGGAATCTATGTAGGACTTGCGACAGGGCGGGGACCTGCCTTTGTCAAACCCTTTATGGAACGCTACGGCTTTGATTTTGCAGTAACCTATAATGGTCAATATATTTTGACCAAGGACCG
The DNA here is from genome assembly GCA_902373455.1 of uncultured Streptococcus sp. Lineage (GTDB taxonomy): Bacteria > Bacillota > Bacilli > Lactobacillales > Streptococcaceae > Streptococcus. The sequence continues at coordinate 347 of CABKMC010000039.1, read as the reverse complement.
CGTACTGTTTACCAGCCCAATCGACAAAAAGAGCCTGCACCAGCTGATCGACTATGCTCGAGAACACCGTAAGGAAATTGCTCTTGGGACAAAGGATGGAGTATTTGGTTCTCGGATCATGAGTTTTGGGATGAGTCCTATTTCAACCTGGTCCAGTCGCTTTGTGCCTCGCAAAATGGCCCGAACAGTCAGTCGAGGATTTAACAAAGTGGTCAGCAAGGTCGTCCCACAGGATCAGGACACCCTCTATGCACTAGCGCAAGAACCAATCTACCAAGTACTGATCTTATCGAGTCCGGAAGAGACTGCAAAAATTGAAAAAGAGTTTCCACATTTGAAATTTACAC
>CABKMC010000038.1 GCA_902373455.1 uncultured Streptococcus sp. | reverse complement strand
CGGAAACTACTTTGAAAGAAAATGGATACGAACCAGATCCAGCAGTTCATGAAATCTTCACAAAATACGTTACAACTGTAAACGATGGTATCTTCCGTGCTTATACTACAAACATCCGTCGTGCACGTCACGCTCACACTGTAACTGGTCTTCCAGATGCATACTCTCGTGGACGTATCATCGGGGTTTATGCACGTTTGGCTCTTTACGGTGCTGACTACTTGATGGCTGAAAAAGCAAACGACTGGAACTCTATTACTGAAATCGATGAAGAATCAATCCGTCTTCGTGAAGAAGTAAACCTTCAATACCAAGCACTTCAAGAAGTTGTTAAATTGGGTGACCTTTATGGTGTAGACGTGCGTCGTCCTGCCTTCAATACAAAAGAAGCAATCCAATGGACAAACATCGCCTTCATGGCTGTCTGCCGTGTGATCAACGGTGCTGCTACTTCTCTTGGACGTGTGCCAATCGTTTTGGATATCTACGCTGAACGTGACTTGGCTCGTGGTACATTTACTGAATCAGAAATCCAAGAATTCGTTGACGATTTCGTTATGAAATTGCGTACTGTTAAATTTGCTCGTACAAAAGCTTACGACCAATTGTACTCAGGTGACCCAACCTTCATCACAACTTCTATGGCTGGTATGGGGAACGACGGACGTCACCGTGTTACGAAGATGGACTACCGTTTCTTGAACACTTTGGACAACATCGGTAACTCTCCAGAACCAAACTTGACAGTTCTTTGGACTGACAAATTGCCATATAGCTTCCGTCGCTACTGTATGCACATGAGCCACAAACACTCTTCTATCCAATACGAAGGTGTAACAACAATGGCCAAAGACGGATACGGTGAAATGAGCTGTATCTCATGTTGTGTATCTCCACTTGACCCAGAAAACGAAGAACAACGCCACAACATCCAATACTTCGGTGCTCGTGTTAACGTTCTTAAAGCTCTTCTTACTGGTTTGAACGGTGGTTACGACGATGTTCATAAAGACTACAAAGTATTTGACATCGATCCAATCCGTGACGAAGTTCTTGAATTCGAATCTGTTAAAGCAAACTTCGAAAAATCTCTTGACTGGTTGACAGACACTTACGTAGATGCTTTGAACATCATCCACTACATGACTGATAAGTACAACTACGAAGCTGTTCAAATGGCCTTCTTGCCAACTCACCAACGCGCTAACATGGGATTCGGTATCTGTGGATTTGCCAACACTGTTGATACTTTGTCAGCAATCAAATACGCTACTGTTAAACCAATCCGTGACGAAGATGGCTACATCTACGATTACGAAACAATCGGTGAATACCCACGTTGGGGTGAAGATGATCCACGTTCTAACGAATTGGCAGAATGGTTGATCGAAGCTTACACTACTCGTCTTCGCAGCCACAAACTTTACAAGAACGCTGAAGCAACTGTTTCACTTCTTACCATCACTTCTAACGTTGCTTACTCTAAACAAACTGGTAACTCACCAGTCCACAAAGGGGTATACCTCAACGAAGATGGTTCTGTGAACTTGTCTAAATTGGAATTCTTCTCACCAGGTGCTAACCCATCTAACAAAGCTAAAGGTGGATGGTTGCAAAACTTGAACTCACTTGCTAGCCTTGACTTTGGTTATGCAGCTGACGGTATCTCACTTACTACTCAAGTTTCACCACGTGCTCTTGGTAAAACTCGTGACGAACAAGTAGATAACTTGGTAACTATCCTTGATGGTTACTTCGAAAATGGTGGACAACACTGTAACTTGAACGTTATGGACTTGAACGATGTTTACGAAAAGATCATGTCAGGTGAAGACGTTATCGTTCGTATCTCTGGATACTGTGTAAACACTAAATACCTCACTCCAGAACAAAAAACTGAATTGACACAACGTGTCTTCCACGAAGTTCTTTCAATGGATGATGCCTTGAACTAAGATTCAAATAGATGAAAAACCAGTCGGAAACGGCTGGTTTTTTTCATACTCATCGCAAGAGTATTCTGAATTTTGAAAGAGTTTAAGAGCCCGCTATATAGAGTTTGACAGCGCTTTCTCCAAGTGTTATAGTAGAGCTGTGAATAAGATAGAAGGGGTGATCCTATGTTTTTAACATTTATTTTCGCTATTATTTGGCTCTTTATCCTGATTGCACTGATCTTTTTAGCAACCCTTCTCGTCCAGGATAGCACCGTGCAGCACCACCACCCGAGTTAACGAATGATAAGCCTAAACAATAGCTATTCTAAACGAATTCAGAAAGGATAAGAAACAAACTAGAATTGTCAAATTTTAGTTCTGTCTCTCGTCCTTTTTTGCTATAATAGAAACAGATTATTTAGTAAGAAGGAAATTATGGAAGAGTCAAAACAGATCAACCAAGTGATCGACGTCCTGATGTTAGCTGGAACCCTCCTGATAGAGAGCGGTTCTGAGATTCACCGGGTCGAAGATACCATGATCCGGATCGCCCATTCACAGGGAATCGTCGATTGCAATGTTTTAGCGATGCCAGTCGCTATTTTCTTTTCAATTGAGAACGCCAATGTCACGCGCATGAAACGGATCTTGCGGACCAATTACAATATCGAAAAAGTCTGTGATGTCAATCAGATCTCTCGTCAACTAGTCTCTGGAGAGATCGATCTCGAGCAAGCCTACCAGGCCCTGAGCGAGTTAAAAAGAAAGCGTGTTCCTTATACCAATCTCCAGTTGACCATTGCGGCAACCCTCAGTGCGCCTTTCTTCTCCATCATGTTTGGAGGAAATTTCTATGATGCGATTGGAGCGGGTATTGCGACTGTCTTTGCCTTTGCTTTTTCTCTTGTCGTTGAGAAATACGTTCGCATTCCTTTTGCCACTGCCTTTGCGGCCGCCTTTGTCTTTGGTTTTTTAGCCCATATCTGGACGCGCTATAGTGGTTTTCCTTCCAATACCGATCTCATTATCGCAGGCTGTGTCATGCCCTTCGTTCCTGGAATCGCTATGACCAATGCCGTCCGAGATCTCATGAATTACCACCTCAACTCTGGGATGAGCAAACTCTTTGAGACTCTCCTCATTACTCTTGCCCTTGGTGCCGGTACAACCGTTGCCCTCGTCCTTATGAAATAAAATCATGAACTTAACTGAATTTTTAATCCAAGCGGTGGCCAGTTTGATTGCCATCATCACCTTTTTAATCGTCCTAAATGTGCAGCGCTCCATGCTGATTCCTGGAGGAATCTTAGGGATGGGCATCTGGCTACTATACTATATTCTAAAAGGCCCTACCAATGTTATCGTCGCAACCTTTATCGCCGCTATTGTGGGATCCTGCATTAGTCAGATTTTAAGTATCGTTCTCAAGACGCCTGTCGTGGTCTTTATGTTGTCCATTCTCGCCCCTTTGGTTCCTGGATATATTTCCTATCGGACCACTTCCTTCTTCGTCAGCGGCCAATATCGACAGGCAGTAACCAGCGTGACACTGGTTGTTATCCTGGCCTTGGTCATCTCCATCGGGATGGCTAGCGGATCTGTCGTCTTGAAACTCTACCATTCCTACCAACGCTATCAAAAAAGAAAAATGACCAATTCCAACTAGCATTGGTTTTCTAATTTTTATCTATGTAATCGCTTGCTTTATCGCTTAAAAGGAGTACAATAATAGTGAAAAAAACAAATCCTTTAAAGGATGCGAGGTGCTGTATGATGATAAACAAGTATATCAAGTATCTTCCTTATATGATTCTAGGAGCCCTCTCCTCCTATCTATTAGCGACTGATTATGCCCGCAATTCATTTGACTTGTTCTATCTGACCTTGAACTTTATGATTGTGGACATCGCTATACTCGTCTTCTACGAAAACGTTCTAAGAGACAAATGCAAAGAACTCTTCATACGAATCATGAGCAATCCTAAAAAAGATAAGCAAGGATAAGAGTTGAAGAGAGTGGGACAGAAATCGGTAATTCGTTAGAATTCGATTTCGTCGTCCCACCTCCGCACAGTTGAGTAGGGCTGTAAAAGCTGATGAAATCAGCGTAGTAGAGCCCACTCAACCACTGCGTCTTGCTCGACAATCCAAAGACAATTGAGAGGCTAGGACTTTTGTCCCAACCTCTTTTGTTTTTCGTCCTCTTTTTTTCAAAAAATCCCCTTGCCCAACTCGGTCCCGAGAATGATTTCCTTGTTGATCTAGTTTTTTCAAGGGAGTTTTACCCTTAAATATGGTAAAATAGTAACGAAATATACTAGTAGATATCAAATAAAAAAGAGGTTAAGAATGACAATTGGGATTGATAAGATTGGTTTTGCGACGAGCCCTTATGTCTTGCATTTAGAAGATTTGGCTGCTGCTCGTGATACTGATCCCGAAAAACTGAGCAAGGGTCTTCTCTTAAAAGAACAAAGTGTTGCACCGATCACAGAAGACATCGTCACATTGGCTGCAACTGCGGCAGACGATATTTTGACAGATGAAGACAAAGAAGCAATCGATATGGTGATTCTTGCGACAGAATCTGGGATTGACCAGAGTAAGGCCGCTGCTGTTTTTGTCCATGGTTTACTAGACATCCAACCTTTTGCCCGCTCTTTTGAGATGAAAGAAGCTTGCTATGCTGCAACTGCTGCTTTGGATTATGCTAAACTCCATGTTGAAAAATTCCCGCAGAGTAAGGTCTTGGTCATTGCTAGTGACATTGCTAAATACGGAATTGGGACTCCTGGTGAACCAACACAGGGGGCTGGAGCGGTTGCCATGCTAATCAGCCAAAATCCTCGTATTCTATCTTTTAACGATGATAATGTTGCCCAAACACGCGATGTCATGGATTTTTGGCGTCCAAATTACGCGACAACTCCCTTCGTGAATGGGATTTATTCAACACAACAATATCTAGATTCTCTGAAAACAACCTGGGCGGAATACCAGAAACGGACTGGCCTTGCCTTGACAGACTTTGCGGCTATCTGTTTCCACTTGCCTTATCCGAAATTAGCTCTCAAGGGCTTGAAAAAAATCCTGGATAAGTCAGTGTCAGAAGAGAAAAAAGATCAATTACAATACAACTTTGATCAATCGATTCTATACAGCCAACACGTGGGAAATATCTACACTGGATCTCTTTTCCTAGGCTTGCTGTCACTACTGGAAAATGACCCCCAACTCAAAGCTGGGGACCGAATCGCCCTCTTTAGCTATGGAAGTGGAGCGGTTTCTGAGATCTTTAGTGCCAATCTCGTTCCTGGTTTTGAGCAACTATTAGATCACAAACGCATGGAAAAATTGGACCAACGTACAGTTCTTAGTGTTGCTGACTACGAACGACTCTTTTATGAGGAAGTAGATTTAGATCCTAGTGGCAATCAAGTGTTTGAGCCTGCTACGCTTCAAACTTATGCTTTGACAGAGATCAAGGAACACCAACGCACTTACCAGAAAGTAGAAAAATAATGGCACGATTACCAGGTTTTGCAAAACTTTCGCCCACAGAACGCATAGAGGCCTTACTGAAGGAAGGCCTCTTAACTTGGGATGAAGCACAGATCTTAAAAGAACAAAAGGGACTTCCCCTTTCTATTGCAGATCAATTGACGGAAAATGTCTTGTCGACTTTTGACTTGCCTTTTAGCCTCTCTCCTTATTTTCTGATCAATGGTCGTGACTATGTCCTTCCTATGGTCACAGAAGAGCCTTCCGTGGTTGCAGCTGCCAGCTTTGCGGCCAAGCTCATCCAACGTTCGGGTGGCTTCACCACCCAGGTACACCAGCGCCAAATGATCGGTGAGATTGCTCTGACAGATGTTAAGGATGTGGAAATGGCTAGCAAGCGCATCCTAGAAGACAAGGAAACTCTTCTTCAGCTGGCTAATGAAGCCTATCCTTCTATCGTCAAGCGTGGAGGCGGAGCGAGGGATCTGTGGGTCGAAAACAAGGGGGACTTTCTTATTGTCTACTTGGCTGTCGATCCCAAAGAAGCCATGGGAGCCAATATGCTCAACACGATGCTGGAAGCTCTGACCGATCGCATCCAGGAACTCTCTGGTGGTCAGGCCTTGATGGCAATTTTATCTAACTTGGCTACTCGCTCTTTAGTGAGTGCACGGTGTGCCATCGATTTTAAAGCACTGAGTCGAAATCCTGAGGAAGCTATTGAAATTGCCCACCGGATGGAGCTAGCTAGCCAACTGGCTCAAGTGGATCCTTACCGTGCAGCCACACATAACAAGGGAATTTTTAACGGGATTGATGCCCTGGTCCTTGCAACAGGCAATGACTGGCGGGCCATCGAAGCAGGAGCCCATGCCTATGCTGCACAAAGTGGTTCTTACAAGGGCTTGAGTCACTGGACAAGTCAGCCGGAAGAGAAAAAACTCTATGGAGAGATCACCCTACCAATGCCGGTTGCGACAAAAGGAGGATCGATTGGCCTCAACCCAATGGTTCAAGTCAGTCACCGTTTGCTTGGTGAGCCTTCTGCTATTGAATTAGCAGGTATCATTGCGTCGCTCGGTTTGGCGCAGAATTTCGCGGCCCTCAAAGCCCTTGTCACCACAGGGATTCAAGCAGGACATATGAAACTTCAAGCACGCTCCCTAGCCCTTCTAGCAGGAGCTAAGGAAGAGGAAGTTCCCCGATTGGTCAGCCAACTCCTTGAAAACAAACCCTTTAACTTAGAGAAGGCACAAACACTCTTACAAGAATTGAGAAAATAAAAGAACTAAGACGCACGTCTTAGTTCTTTTGTGTTTGAAAAAATTTACCTTATTGTTTTAAAAATGGCAGATCGGGATGTTTCTTGGTATAGAGAACCACTTCGATAAAGGTCCCTACTTGGACGGCAAAGAGCAGTCCGACGAGAAGATTGATCCGATGGTCTGTTTCATAAAACGGAGAATTCCATAAGAAGTGATTGGCTACTGTCGAGACAACACACCAGAGTCCAAAGAGTTTTGCCTTTTGCTGGGTCACTTGAGACAACAAGAGGAAGACACCGACCGATACAACCGCTGTATAGAGGGCGTGTGAAGCTAACCCACCAGAAATACGATTAATAGCCTCAGTAACGGCGGCTAATTGGCTCGTTTTTGTTTGGCGGGCAACGTACCCTAAATCCTCAATGATTTGAAAACCAAAGCCAGAACCCAAGCCGGCAATTAAAATCGCTTTTAGATCTTTTTTTCCAACCATCAAAACTACCCAAAAGGCAACTAGAGCCTTAAAGAATTCCTCTGAGAATGGGGCTGTCAAGGCATCGGTCCACTTGTTAAAGACAGTGGCATCCTTGATCACATGGCTATTCATAATATCAATCAAGCTATTACCTGAAAAGCTCAACCAGCCTGCTACGAAGGCACCCCCAAACATAGCAATCCATAAGAGATAGGTTGGGACAGACAACTGCTTGGCCAATCGTTTTGAAAAGAGATAGAGTGGGATAATAATAGCAGCTAAAACAGACAAGTTCAAGACCAAGTCTCTGCCTGCAGACTGGCTAAATTCTTGTTGAGAAAGATGACCGAGTTCAAACTCCAAGCCAATTCCTGCAAACAGTAGAAAAAGATAGATAGAGGCTCTTTGAATTTTAGTCATCTTGTTTTCCTCCCTTTTGTTTCTTTGAGCGAATCAAGTAGATCACAATCGCTAGAAGGGTTGCCCCGAACAAGCCTGCTGCTAGAATGTAATCATAGTCAAAATCAACGAGATCAATCTTTTCTTCATAAGCAGCATCTTCTTCGTCATCTAGATCCTGCAGGGCACTTTTTCCGTGTTCATCTGCTACCTTTTGTTCTGCTTCTTTTCTGATTTCTTGCAAGCGTTCGAAGGTTTTCTCAGCTCTTGCTATGCTTTCCTCTGTTGCCTTCTTACTAGCTTCTTCAGGCTGAGAAGCAAGAGCGATTTGTTCCTTATCACTCAGATCTTGTTCGACCATCCACTGAGACTCCAATCGTTCCATCTCAGTACGAATCGCCCCATCTTCGAATAAATCTGGATACTTGGCCACAAGGTCATTGATTCTTGAAATGGTCCAATACCAAGAGCGATCATTGTAATGATCCCCTAATTCTTGGTAGGCTTGATAGGTGTTGAGAATATTGCCATAGTAGGGTAGGTATGGAGCATTTCGTGGACTACCCATCGACAGCCACATGGTGCCTCCACCTGCACTCGCTGGGACATCGTCTTTCAGTTGGAAAATATGGGCCTCCATGACATTTGGATTAGAAATAGGGTATTTATAAACCGCATCAAACTCCCCTTTTTTCGGAATACCTTTTCCATCCAGCTCCATTTGATCCTGTGGTTTATATTTGGTTCCTTCCAAACGATTGCGTTGGAGATTCATGGCATCGCGGAGGGTTAATTTTCGATCGGTTGTATGAAGAAGGTCAAAGGACGCATCGTCATATTTAACAGGAGAGCTTGGGTCTAGCGATTTGATTCCCGACCAAACCCGAGAGCGATCTGCTTCTTGCAAAGGCGGATTATAGGATTGAGAAACGTGGAATTTTCCGTCCACTTCCTTATAGCTATTGGCTTCTTTGGCGACTTTTTCAAGATCTTTTGAGGCGATCGTGCGTTCGGTATCTGACAGATCTACATGCCCTAAGAAGAAAGTATTTGGAAAGACCGCAAACCGATCCTCTGGGAAGAGAATCGCTGCATATTGGTGACCAGATAGGATTTCCATATACCAGACGCCTTCTTTATCGGCAATGGTCACAATATTTCCTTCTGCAGCGCCTTTTTCTTCGACGATTTTAGCAATGAGTTCAACCCCTTCTCTTGCGGTTTTCACACTAGGGAGAACAATACTGGTCAAGCCCGATTCTGCGAGGCCATCCTTGACATAGGGATCCACCTTTTGGATCTTGTCATTTGCTGAAGCAGATACAGTGGCAGAAATGGAAACCCCATATTCATTGAATCCTGCTTCGTCAAAAATTCCTTGTTCAGGGGTGACATCCGGGACCGCTGTATACTTATAGCTAATCTCTGGCAAAGGGTATTGAAAACCGTTGGCAGCATCTTCAAAGATGGCTCCTTTTTTATTGTAGACACGCTCTCTGACCACAAAATTTTTATTATGGTTGGGCTCTAAATCTTCTGTACGCCCTACCAAGGTCGAACCGTCGGCAGTCAGTTTCTTCCCGATGATGAACCCTGTACAAGCC
>CABKMC010000037.1 GCA_902373455.1 uncultured Streptococcus sp. | reverse complement strand
TTTTCTCGTATGGGGAGGTAAAGATGGAATTACGCAGACCAACTTTAGCAGATAAAGAAACCATTCTAAGCATGATGGCAGAGTTCGAAGAGACCCAATCGGCTCATGACGGTGGTTTTTGGGATGCGGAAGCTTTTGTTTACGAAGCCTGGTTGGAAAGTAATCAGAATCATGAAATGGGGATTAATTTGCCTGAAGGGTGGGTGCCTGATATTCAGTTAGTTGCTTTTTCGAGAGATGGACAAGCCGTAGGGTTTCTCAATCTGAGATTGCGTCTTAGTGACTATTTGCTGGAGGTAGGTGGTCATATTGGCTATAGTATCCGTCCCTCTGCGCGTGGGCAAGGATTGGCAAAAGAGCAGCTGCGGCAAGGATTGCAAGTAGCCAAAAGTAAAAATATCAAACGTGCTTTAGTGACTTGTGATAGTGACAATGCTGCCAGTCGAGCAGTGATTCTGACTAATGGCGGAGCTTTAGAGGATGTTCGAGGCGGGAAAGAGCGCTATTGGATTGATTTAAATTGAGGAAAGTTTATGAAGTTACAACGACCAACTTTAGAAGATAAAGACGCGATTTTAGAGATGATTGCTGAGTTCGATGCTACAAAATCCTATATGCACGGTGGCATGGGCTCCACTTGGAAGCGAGCAAAGGATTTTGCGGATTGGTTACGAATCGTAGAGCAGCAGGAGGATACTGAGAATCTGCCAGAAGGCTGGGTTCCTACCATTCAATTTTTATCCTTTGATGAGACTGGCTACCCTCTGGGCTTTTTAGCCCTGCGCTTGTCCTTGAATGACAAATTATTTGTAGAGGGTGGTCACATTGGCTATTCCATCCGGCCCAGTCAACGCAGAAAGGGCTTGGCTAAGTTGCAGCTAGAGCTAGGACTAGCAGAGGCTCGAAAGCAAGGATTGGAACGAGTACTAATTACCTGTGATGAAGACAACGAAGCCAGTCGTCGCACCATTCTCTCTGCTGGCGGTGTTTACGAAAACACAATCGACAGAAGTCAGCGCTACTGGATTGATTTGGAGGATGAAGATGAACAATCCCAAACCTCAAGAATGGAAAAGTAAGGAGCTGAGTAAAGGGCGAATCATTGACTATAAGGCTTTTAACTTTGTCGATGGCGAAGGAGTGCGCAACTCCCTTTATGTGGCTGGCTGTATGTTTCACTGTGAGGGTTGTTACAATGTAGCGACCTGGTCTTTCAATGCTGGTATTCCCTATACCAAAGAGTTAGAAGAGCAGATCATGGAGGATTTGGCCCAACCCTATGTTCAAGGCTTAACCTTGCTAGGAGGAGAGCCATTTCTTAATACAGGTATTCTTTTACCCCTTGTAAAACGTATTCGGAAAGAATTGCCGGAAAAAGATATTTGGTCATGGACAGGCTACACTTGGGAAGAAATGATGTTAGAAACGCCTGATAAACTGGAGCTCTTGTCGCTGATTGATATCCTGGTCGATGGACGCTATGATAAAAGCAAGCGCAACCTCATGTTGCAGTTTCGTGGCTCTTCCAACCAGCGGATTATTGATGTTCAAAAATCATTGAAAGAAGGAAAGGTTGTCATCTGGGACAAGCTCAATGATGGCAAGGAAAGTTTTGAGCAAGTCAAGCGGGATGATCTTTTGTAGGATCTTCAAAAACCGGGTGTTTCACCCGGTTTTTTTAGATTCTCTGCATAAGTATACAAGGGATTTTGCTTATTTCAGAAAACGCTTACTTTTCAAATGTCCATAATGGACAAAAAAGTGATAATTAATGCATTTTTTGCTAAAAATATGTTACAATAAATATGATTAGGACTAATTGGAGGTATTTATGTCACAAATGAGACGGAATCGTCGTTCAGAGCATAAGTGGGGGCAATTGCGAATCGTTAATTCCGTATTGCTTATTTTTTTGCTTATGACCGCGAGTTGGGCGACCTATACCATGTTGGCCAATAACATTTTGGCTTTTCGCTATGTTAATGTTCTCGTGATGGTACTACTAGCTGTTCTCTTGCTCTTATCAGCTTGGTTTGTGATCAAAAATCAGGCCAAAAAGACAACTTTGGTCCTGCTTCTTGTCGGCTTATTGGCTAGCTCAGGAGTTTTGTTTGCTAGTCAACAGCTGCTAAATCTGACGAGCAATGTCAATGGCCATTCTAACTATACAGAGTTTGAGATGGCTGTCTATGTCAAGAAAGACAGTGACATCAAAGACATCAAAGAAATCAAGGAAGTGGTGGCACCAAAGGGCAACAATAATGAAGCCAATCTCACTGCCCTCTTGGACAACATCAAAAAGACCAAGGGTCAGGAAATTTCTGTAGTGGATGCCCCGACTTATCTAGATGCTTATAAGAGCCTGCAAGAAGGGAATGCTTCTGCTATGGTCCTCAACAGTACCTTTGAGGATACCATTGCAGCAGAAGATGCGGACTATGCGAAGAAGTTGAAGAAAATCTATTCCTACAAGATTCGAAAAGAAGTGGTAGCGACGAGCAAGGTGTCTGCCAATGCGGATGTCTTTAACATCTATGTCAGCGGGATCGATACCTATGGTCCGGTAACCTCGGTTTCTCGTTCAGATGTCAATATCATCATGACGGTCAATCGGAAGACCAAGCAAGTCCTATTGACAACGACACCACGGGATGCCTATGTACCGATTGCAGATGGTGGTAACAACCAAAATGATAAGTTGACCCACGCGGGGATCTACGGAGTGGATGCTTCGATCCATACCCTTGAGAATCTCTATGATATCAAGCTCAACTACTACGTTCGTCTCAATTTCACCTCCTTCCTCAAGTTGATTGACCTTCTAGGGGGAATCGATGTGGAAAATGACCAAGAATTTACGAGCCTTCATGGTAAGTTCCATTTCCCAGTTGGAAAGGTTCATTTGAATTCAGAGCAAGCCCTCGGTTTTGTCCGAGAACGCTACTCTCTCCAAGGTGGCGACAATGACCGTGGGAAAAACCAAGAAAAAGTCATTGCGGCCATTATCAAAAAGTTGACCTCTACCAAGGTCTTAAGCAACTACAATGAGATTATCGGAAACCTCCAAGATTCTGTCCAAACCAATATGCAGTTGCCGACTATGATGAACTTGATCAATACCCAGTTAGAAACGGGTGGTTCTTATGAGGTGACTTCTCAAGCGATTACTGGTCAAGGACGAAATGACTTGCCGTCTTATGCTATGCCTGGTTACAACCTCTATGTCATGGAGTTGGATCAAGCCAGCTTGACCAAGGCCAAGGAAACCATTCAAAAAGTAATGGAAGGAAAAGAAAAATGATTGATATCCACTCGCACATCGTCTTTGATGTGGATGATGGACCAAAGACAAGAGAAGATACGCGTGCCTTATTGGAAGAAAGCTATCGCCAAGGGGTACGGACCATTATCTCTACTTCTCATCGTCGCAAGGGGATGTTTGAAACTCCCGAAGAAAAGATTTCTGAAAATTTTCAAGAAGTGAAAAAAATTGCGGCAGAGGTCGCACCAGATTTAACGATTCATTACGGGGCAGAGATCTACTTTACGAATGATGTCTTGAAAAAACTGGAAGAAAAGATCATTCCACGTTTAGCTGAGACGCGCTTTGCGCTGATTGAATTCAGTATGGGAACACCTTACAAGGAGATTCATACCGCCTTGGACCGTTTGCTTCATCTAGGCGTGACACCGGTGGTAGCCCATATCGAGCGCTACAAGTGCTTGGAGAAAAATGAGGAGCGTGTGCAAGAGATGATTGACATGGGCTGCTACATGCAGATCAATAGTTCCAGTGTTCTCAAGCCTCGCCTCTTTGGGGATGAGCAAAAACAACTGAAAAAACGAGCTCGGTACTTCTTAGAAAAAGGCTTGGTGCACTTTGTGGCTAGTGATATGCACAATGTGGATAAACGACCGCCTTATATGGCAGAAGCCTATCGCTTGATCAAGGAAGAATACGGAGAACAACGAGCACAAGCCCTCTTTGTCGACAATCAGCAGCTCTTGTTAGCGGATGAATTAATCTAACCATGAAACAGGTGGAGAGATCCACATGAAGGAGTAATTAGGAAATGAACAATCAAGAAAATCAAGCAGTGGAAATTGATGTTTTCGCTATGCTGAAGACCCTATGGAAACGCAAGTTTTCGATCGTTTTGGTCGCTCTTGTCTTTGCCATCGCAGCATTTGGCTATAGTGCCTTTTTAGCCAAGAAAGAATACCAAAGTACTAGCCGTATCTATGTGGTCAGTCGCCAAAACCAAGACAACAATGCCTTGACAAACTCGGATTTGCAGGCGGGTTCTTACTTGGTTAAAGACTACCGTGAGATCATCCTTTCTCAAAATGTCTTGACGCAAGCCATCGAAGAATTGAAACTTGATCTGACACCTGCTGAGTTGTCCAAAAAGATCAGTGTGTCTGTTCCGACAGATACTCGGATCCTTTCGATCACAGCTAAGGATGGAGATCCAAAAGAAGCGGCCCGCATTGCCAATGGCCTTCGAAATGTAGCAGCTGAAAAGATCATCTCTGTGACCAAGGTGTCAGATGTTACGACTTTGGATGAAGCAGAAGTGCCTCAATCACCTTCTTCACCAAATATCCGACGCAATGTCCTTCTTGGCTTCATTGCTGGAGCTGGTCTGATGGTGGTTCTCTTGGTTGTAGTAGAAGTCTTGGACGATCGTGTCAAGAGACCAGAAGATATCGAAGAATTGATGGGCTTAACCCTACTTGGTATTGTGCCAGATATTAAGAAACTGTAGACTGGGGATCGCATGAATACGTTAGAAATTTCAAAAAACAAATTACAAGAAATTCGGAAGGCAGAAGAGTACTTCAATGCCCTTGCGACGAATATCCAATTGAGTGGGGTGGACTTAAAAGTCATCGCCATCTCATCTGTTCAAGAAAATGAAGGAAAATCAACCACTTCAACCAACTTGGCCGTTGCCTTTGCGCGTGCGGGTTACAAGACCCTCTTGGTCGACTGTGACATCCGGAACTCTGTCATGACAGGGATTTTCCGTAGCCGTGATAAGATCCAAGGCTTGACCGACTTCTTATCTGGTCGTAGCCAATTGGACCAAATCTTGTATGCGACTGATTTTCCAAACTTGGATATTATTGAGTCTGGTCAGGTAGCACCAAACCCAACGGGTCTCTTGCAAAGCAAGAACTTCACTGTGATGATGGATGCCCTGCGTGAGCATTTTGACTACATCATTGTCGACACGCCTCCAATCGGTGTCGTGATTGATGCGGCAATTATCGCCCAACGCTGTGATGGAACTGTCTTGATCACAGAATCTGGCGCCAATGGACGCAAGGCTGTCCAAAAAGCTAAGGACCAATTAGAACAAACAGGCACACCTTTCTTGGGAGTTGTGCTCAATAAATTTAACATTAAAGCTGCTGAATATGGTTCGTATGGAGGATACGGATCTTACGGAGAGTACGGGAAAAAGTAAAGAATAGGATTGAGGGGAAATGGGAGAAGAAAGAATTGAACTGGAAAAACTAAATATTGTTCTCTTTCAAAGTTTAGCTGTCCTATTTTCAGCTTACATTGTGAGTCTTTTTAAGGATGCAGAATACACGTCACAGACGATCGCCATTCTCTATCTCTTACATTTTGTAGCTTTCTACATTAGCAATATTGCCTATCGTTTTTATAGCAGGGGTTACCTGGATGAGCTCTTTCAGGTCTTGAAATACAATGTGTTTTTCGCTGTTGGGATCACCTTTACCTCTTTTATGCTCGATGGGGTCTTTTCCATCTCTCGTCGAGGGATGATCTATTTCTTTCTTTTGAATACATTTTCTGTCTATGTCATGGATCTCTTGCTCAAGAGATACCGGAGGTCTGTTTCCCCACGGCGGAAAAGCTCGAGAAAGATTTTCCTGATCACAGCGACTAGTCGGATGGAAAAAGTGTTTGATATTCTACATTCGCCCAGCCTTTATCATGGAGAACTAATCGGTGTCACTGTCATGGACGATACTGATTTTGCTCATTCAGGTGTACGGGTGGTGCAGCCGGATCAAATGATGAACTTTGTGACCAAGGAAGTGGTGGATGAAGTGTTTATCAATCTGCCAAGTGAGGACTACAATATTAGTGACTTCGTCTCGGAGTTTGAGAGTATGGGGATCGATGTATCGGTCAATCTCAATGCCTTTAACTTCGCGTCCTTAGGTAATAAACGGGTTCGAGAAGTCGGAGGACTAAGTGTCGTTACTTTCTCAACCAATTTCTACAAGTCGAGTCACGTCTTTGCTAAACGTCTCTTAGACATTGCAGGAGCCCTATTTGGTCTCTTGATTTGTGGACTAGTGAGTATCGTCTTAGTCCCTCTGATTCGTAAGGATGGTGGACCTGCCTTCTTTGTACAAAAACGGGTCGGAAAGAACGGACGGTATTTCAACTTCTATAAATTCCGCTCCATGCGGGTGGATGCCGAAGAGATTAAGAAAGATCTCATGGCACAAAACACCATGACAGGTGGTATGTTCAAGATGGAAAATGATCCGCGGGTAACGCCAATCGGACGCTTTATCCGTAAGACCAGTCTCGATGAATTGCCACAATTTTACAATGTTCTGATCGGTGATATGAGTCTGGTCGGGACTCGTCCCCCAACGGTTGACGAATACCAAGAGTATACGCCAGCCCAAAAACGCCGACTCAGCTTCAAACCAGGTATTACGGGACTTTGGCAAGTGAGCGGACGCAGTGAAATCAAGGATTTTGACGAAGTGGTCAAACTGGACGTTGCGTACATGGATGGTTGGACGATCTGGAGAGATATTCAGATCCTGCTCAAGACCGTGAAGGTTGTACTTAGAAAAGAAGGAGCGAAGTAGGAAAATACCTACTTCGTCCTTTCCATGTTAGGAGAAAAATGACACAATCAATTTATATCGTTGGTTCCAAAGGTATTCCAGCAAAATATGGTGGTTTTGAGACTTTTGTTGAGAAGTTGACTGAATTCCAACAAGACAAAAATATCCAGTATTATGTAGCTTGTATGCGGGAGAATTCAGCCAAATCAGGGATTACTGCAGATACTTTCGAGCATAACGGAGCAATCTGTTACAACATTGATGTCCCTAATATTGGTCCTGCACGAGCCATTGCTTATGATATCGCAGCACTTAATAAGGCGATTGAGATCGCAAAGGAAAACAAGGACCAGGCACCGATCTTCTATGTCTTGGCTTGCCGGATTGGTCCCTTTATTTCAAGGATTAAAAAGAAAATCAAGGCTATCGGAGGAACTCTGATGGTCAATCCAGATGGTCATGAATGGCTTCGTGCGAAATGGAGCCTTCCAGTTCGTAAGTATTGGAAAATCTCAGAGCAACTCATGGTCAAACATGCCGACCTGTTAATCTGCGATAGCAAGAATATTAAAGCCTATATCCAGAAGGATTACGCTAAGTATCAGCCACAGACGACCTATATCGCCTATGGAACGGATACAAGCAAGTCTAGCCTGAGTAGAGAAGATGAGAAAATACGGACCTGGTTTGCAGACAAGCAAGTCTCCGAAGGAGACTACTATCTTGTCGTGGGACGTTTTGTACCTGAAAATAACTATGAGGCCATGATTCGTGGCTTTATGCAGTCCAATTCCAAAAAAGATTTTGTCCTGATTACTAATGTAGAGCAAAACAAGTTCTATGAACAGTTGCGCAAGGATACAGGATTTGATCAAGATCCTCGAGTGAAGTTTGTAGGAACTGTCTATGATCAAGAATTGCTCAAATACATTCGTGAGAATGCCTTTGCTTATTTCCATGGTCATGAAGTAGGTGGGACTAATCCATCCCTTCTTGAGGCGCTTGAGTCTACTAAGCTCAATCTCTTGTTGGATGTTGGCTTCAACCGAGAAGTCGGTGAAGATGGGTCGCTATATTGGAAGAAAGATCAATTGGCACATGTCATTGATCAAGCTGAGCAATTAGACGCTCAAGCCATCGCAGACCTCAATGAAAAATCAAGTCAACGGATTGCAGATGCTTTCACTTGGGAAAAGATTGTCACGGACTACGAGAAAGTATTTAAAGGTTAGAAATGCAGAAAATATTATATCTTCACGCTGGTGCCGAAATGTATGGTGCTGACAAGGTGTTGTTGGAGCTTATTAAGGGTTTGGATAAAGATGCTTTTGAAGCACATGTTATTTTACCCAACGACGGTGTATTAGTGGGTGCTTTAGAAGAGGTCGGTGCAAAGGTTAAAGTTATTGATTACCCAATTTTGCGCCGGAAATATTTTAATCCAAAAGGGATTCTTGAGTACTTTGGCTCCTATAACCGTTACTCCAAACAAATTGCTAAATATGCTAAAGAGAATGGGATTACTCTCGTTCACAACAATACAACTGCGGTGCTGGAGGGAATTTATCTCAAACGGAAGTTGAAACTTCCTCTGATTTGGCATGTCCATGAAATCATCGTTAAACCTAAAGCGATTTCTGATTTCATCAATTTTTTGATGGGGCGCTATGCGGATACCATTGTGACAGTTTCAAATGCCGTTGCTAATCATGTCAAGCAGTCTCGTTTTGTCAAAAATGACCAGGTTCAAGTCATCTATAATGGTGTTGACAATGCTGTTTATCAGGTGATGGATGCTAGTGCGGTTCGTGATCAGTTTGGAATTTCGCAGGATGCTTTGGTTATCGGTATGGTTGGTCGTGTGAATGCCTGGAAAGGGCAAGGCGACTTCCTAGAAGCTGTGACGCCAATCTTACAGGCCAATTCAAAAGCAGTAGCCTTTTTAGCAGGTAGTGCATTTGAGGGGGAAGAGTGGCGTGTCGATGAGTTGGAAAAGGCAATATCAGAATCACCAGTAGCTAGCCAAATCAAGCGAATTGACTATTATAGCAAGACGACAGAACTCTATAATATGTTTGATATCTTTGTCTTGCCAAGTACCAATCCAGATCCACTGCCAACAGTTGTCCTAGAAGCCATGGCTTGTGGCAAACCTGTAGTGGGTTACCGTCATGGTGGTGTCTGTGAGATGGTGAAGGAGGGCGAAAACGGCCTTCTCGCCACACCAAATCAGCCTGCGGAATTGTCTAAGGTCATCCAAGAATTGGCTGATAACACTGAGAAGAGAGAACAATTTGGTAAGGCCTCTGTCCAACGTCAAAAAGAACTCTTCTCATTACAAAGTTATATTCGGAATTTTTCGGAGTTGTATAAGAACTATTAAGATGAATACTGAAACAATTAAGAATAAATTAAAAC
>CABKMC010000036.1 GCA_902373455.1 uncultured Streptococcus sp. | reverse complement strand
AGGTGGGACGACGAAATCGAATTCTAACGAATTACCGATTTCTGTCCCACTCTCTTTTAGTTTAGATATTTAATGAAGAACTCAATCAGTTTCATGATTTGTGTAAAGAACCAAGGCAGAAATAGAAAAGCTAGGAAGGTAACATGCCATTTCCAATAAAGTGAAACCAAGCCAACGGTTTCTCGAATCCAAGCGGATGGGAGATAGTAAAAAGATGTTCTTGAACCGATACTTCGACCAGGTATTTTCAATCGTCTCATAAAGACACCTGCACGGAGCGCGTGAAATGAATTGGTTACTACAAGGACTCGCTTGCCAAGCCCCTCTTCTTCAAGGAGACGCTTGCTAAAGGTCAGGTTTTCAAAAGTAGTACGAGAGCGATTCTCGATGAGAATGGCGTCCTCTGGAACCCCATGTTCCATTAAGTATCTGGCCATAGCTTCCGCCTCAGCGATCAGTTCATCTGACCCTTGGCCACCAGAAACAATCAGCTTTGGTCGTTCCTTGAACTGCTCATAAATGGCCTTTCCCTTCTCAAGACGCTGGGCCAAGAGTGGGGGAACCTTGTCTCCGATCAAACCTGAGCCAAGGATGATGATGGCGTCTGGCTCTTTGCGAACCGGAAAGAGATTGCAAAAGGTCCCATAGGATACATAAGAGAGGTAGAGAAAGGTCATGTAAAACAGGGCAAGGTCAGTCAGATAAATGAGGATGTCATTCCCTGGGAAATAGGGTAGAAAATGAAGTGCCAAAGCTCCGATAATAAACAGCCCATAGAGAAGCGAGAGGAGGTTGGCCAGTCTTTTTCCTTCAAAAGCCATCATTTGACGGCCGTTAAAAAGGAGAAAGATAGATGAGAAAATAATGCTGAGAAAAACGAAGATGGAAATCACAACAAAGACAATAATTGCAATTTGTTGATTAAACCATAGCTCAGTTCGAACGACTAGGAGAAATGCAGAAATCAGTAGAAGAAGTCCTAGGTTTATCGAAAAGAGATAAGCATTGAAAAGCCTTCTGCGATCACTCATAAAGAACAATAAAAAGATAAGAGCTGGAAATAACCAGAATAGATATAGATACATGTTTTGCCCCTCGTAAAATCTTACATCCATTGTACCATAATGACTGATAAAAATAGCGGATTGTTCATACAAATAAGTTGCTTTCTTCAAATGAATTTGATAAAGTTAAGATTATCGTTTTTTTAAGGAGATCGTATGTTACGAAAAGGTTCCCTGACAGGTTTATTACTGTTTGGTATTTTTTTTGGTGCTGGAAACCTGATTTTCCCACCGACTCTTGGTGCTTTATCGGGTAATCAATTTTGGCCAGCTATTGCTGGGTTTGTCCTTTCAGGCGTGGGAATTGCCATTGTGACCTTGATTATCGGTACACTTAATCCCAAAGGATATATTGATGAGATTTCTCGTAAGATTTCACCTGTTTTCGCGATTGTATACTTAGTTGCGCTTTATCTTTCGATTGGTCCTTTCTTTGCCATTCCAAGAACGGCGACGGTATCTTTCGAAGTGGGGATAGCCCCCTTATTAGGTGGAATGAATGCCAGTTTAGCACTTTTCATTTTTACCCTGGTCTACTTTTTGCTAGCCTTTCTGATTGCTTTGAATCCATCTAAGATTCTAGATCGGATCGGTCGTATTTTGACCCCGATCTTTGCGATTCTCATTTTGATCTTGGTCGTTCTTGGGGCTCTGAAATACAGTGGACACGCTCCAATGGTGGCCACCAAAGCCTATCAGGCTTCTGCCTTTGGGCAAGGATTTTTAGAGGGGTACAATACCTTGGATGCCTTGGCATCTGTTGCCTTTAGTGTGATCGCAGTGACTACCTTGAATCAACTTGGATTTTCAAGTAAGAAAGAATATATCAAGACCATTTGGTTGGTTGGAATTGTTGTAGCCCTTGGTTTTAGTGTGCTGTATATTGGCTTAGGATATCTGGGAAATCATTTTCCAATTCCAGCTTCTGTTATGGCATCTGATACCAATAAAGGGGTGTATGTATTATCAGAAGCGACCAAAGCGATCTTTGGTCCGACTGCTCAGATTTTCCTAGCAGGAATGGTGACGGTAACTTGCTTTACCACAACAGCTGGTTTGATCGTCTCTACCAGTGAATTCTTCCATAGCACTTTCCCTAAGGTTTCTTACAAGGTCTATGCAAGTGTCTTCACTCTGATTGGTTTTGCGATTGCCAACCTTGGCTTGAATACCATTATTGCTTTCTCATTGCCAGTCTTGATGATTCTTTACCCAATCACCATTACCATTGTATTGATTGTGATAGTGAATAAATTTGTGGCTCTTTCAAAACCAGGAATGCAACTGACTATTTTCTTGGCCAGCTTGGTCTCTCTTGCAAGTGTTCTGGCAAGTACCTTTAAAATTTCACTAGTAGAAAAGGGGATTGCTTTGCTTCCATTTGCGGCTCAATCTCTTCCATGGTTAGTGCCAGTAGTCATCGGGATTCTTTTATCGCTCGTATTACCAAATAAACAAACGGCAGAAGAATAAGTTATATTAAAAACTCTAAAGGTTTGTGCTTTAGAGTTTTTCTTTTGAAACTAGTATCTAAATCCAAACTTTAGTAAAAAAACGTAGCAGAAATTTTTATTTTTTGTCAGTCAATGTTATACTGAATGTAGCATATCAATATACGGAGTGAACTATGAATCCAATCGTTTTTTCATTGACAGTTTTTCTTGCGGGTATTCTGTCTTTCTTTTCTCCCTGTGTCTTTCCTTTGCTTCCGGTTTATATTGGAATCTTACTAGGAAGTGATCAGGAAAAAGCTATCCAATTGTTCGGGAAAAAAATTCGCTGGCATGGCTTGCTGAAAACCCTTTGTTTTATTGCAGGTATTTCTGTTATTTTCCTCCTCATTGGTTTTGGAGCGGGCTTGCTTGGAAAGATCATGTACACCAATTGGTTCCGTTATCTGATGGGAGCCCTCATCATTATCCTTGGTCTTCATCAAATGGAAGTCTTTCATTTTCATTTCCTTGAAAAGCAAAAATCAGTAGATTTTGGAGCCAACAAACAGAAGAATGAATTGTTTTCAGCTTTTCTCCTTGGTCTTGGCTTTAGTTTTGGTTGGACGCCTTGTATTGGTCCAGTATTAGGATCAGTTCTTGCTTTAGCAGCATCAGATGGACAAGATGCTTTTATGGGAGCTATTTATCTCCTTGTTTATACATTGGGAATGGCCCTTCCGTTTTTACTCTTGGCCTTAGCATCTAGTCTGGTCCTACCTTACTTTAATCGTCTCAAACCCCATTTGTTATTGCTGAAGAAAATCGGCGGAGCTATCATTATTCTGATGGGAATTCTCTTACTTTTGGGACAATTGAACAGTTTGTCATCTATCTTTTCATAAAATAATCCGGAGGTATAACACATGATGAAAGGTATTAAATACGCTTGTTTCTCAGTTCTCTCTTTAGCTTTGCTGTCAGCTTGTTCCATGAATCAATCCAGTGAGAGTAGTATGGACAATCAGCCAACAATGAATACAACAACGAATAAGAATCCTTTGGTAGGAAAAGACGCCAGTGACTTTGAACTAAAGGATATGAAGGGGAATACGGTCAAACTTTCAGACTATAGAGGCAAAAAAGTTTATTTGAAATTTTGGGCAACTTGGTGTGGCCCTTGCCGGCAAAGTATGCCTGAATTAGAGAAATTGGTCAAGGATACGGATAGAGACTTTGAAATTTTGACCATTATGGCACCAGGACTCCAAGGTGAAAAAACAGAAGAAGAATTCGTCAAATGGTTTGATCAACAAGATTACAAGTCAGTACCGGTCTTGTACAATCCAGATGGTTCTGCATTTGCGGATTATCAGGTTCGCTCTATTCCTACAGAAGTTTTTATAGACAGTCATGGGAAAATTGGACATGTCCAATTAGGGGCTATTTCAAACGAAGATGCTAAGAAGATCATCAAGGAGTTACAATAAAAAAATGAAGCACGAAGCTTCATTTTTTTCTAGTTTCTTAGTTGCTTGCACCAGAAGTGGCATCGGCATCTCCGTGCCCTCCGTCACCATGTCCTCCAGCATCAGAAGCACCAGAAGTTGCATCTGCACTACCGTGTCCACCAGCAGGAGCAAATGGACCGCTTCCGCCAACTAGACGTTGACCTGTTGTTTGCAGGTACCAGTCCAACCATGGTTTGAAGTTGAAGACAATCTCATTGATACCAGCGTAAGAACCATCTTCATAGTACATAGCTTGGTAGTTGTGAGTGTTAATCACGCCTTCAGGAGATCCTGGAACAATGGTCCGAACATAGTCTTGGTTACCGTTACGAAGGGTACCAATCACCCATTCCACGTTTTTCATACGTGCTGGTGGTAGGGAGCCGTGAACGGTTGACATCCGGCTTCCTGATTGAGGTGGCACGCGTTTAGCAAACATGGTATCTGGATCTTGATGGGCATTGTTGTAGTAGAGGAATTGGTTGTTATCATCGGCATAAGTCAATTCAAATGGCATAGCCTTCAAGAACATATCAATTTGGTTAACGGTTAGGATACCGTGGTCGAGTTTGACATAGGTATCGCCAGAAACGGCACCGGTGATTTCAGCTACTTTTTCTACCCAGTCTGGATCGTCAGGATCGACTTCAGTAACAGTTGTAGCGATTGGATGATTACAATCCAAGTCTTCTGGTTCAATTGGTTTTGGTTTTTTCAATTTCGATACAACCTCAACGTATTTCATAAAATTATCCAAGCAGGTTTCAAGGAATTTGACGGTTCCCTCGTTGATGATATTGCCGTTTTCGTCAAAAGCTTCTTTTGCTTTTCCTAGAAGGAATTCATTCCCTGGAAGAGTGTAAGCATTGACACCTGGAGCATCGAGGATCTTACGGAGGTGAACTTGCGCACGTGAAGTCCCTTGGTCATAGTAAGAAGCACCGACGATCATAACCGGTTTGTTTTCAAATGGATGCACCTCGAAAGAGAGCCATTCAAGAACAGACTTGAGAGCAGCAGAGATCGTATGGTTGTGCTCTGGAGTGGCAATGATAACACCATCTGCACGAGTGATTTTGTTATATAAGAGACGTAATTGGAAACTTTCGTCCCATTTTTCATCTTGGTTAAACATTGGAACTTCGTCGATTTCAAGAACTTCCAATTCAAATTTGATCTTAAATTGGCGGCGAATGAATTCCAAAAGTTTACGGTTATATGATTGATCGTAGTTCGATCCTACAAGTCCAACAAATTTCATTCTTTTCTGTCTCCTATCTTACAAGTTTTCCCAGTCAAATTCTTCAGCATCTTTGCGAAGTAATTC
This sequence comes from uncultured Streptococcus sp., assembly GCA_902373455.1. Lineage (GTDB taxonomy): Bacteria > Bacillota > Bacilli > Lactobacillales > Streptococcaceae > Streptococcus. The sequence continues at coordinate 4,371 of CABKMC010000036.1, read as the reverse complement.
TTGGGCGTTGCGCAATTTGTCTGTGATTTTTACAAACACACGGAAATCATTGAAGACGGCATCTAATTTTTGAATGACATCTAAATCCACCAAGTCTCCATTTTGATCAAAGGCTTGCAATGAATGAGAGAGCAAGAATTCATCTGGCAAGACATTCGCTTTAATTTCAGGAGCATTTAAGATTTGGCGAAGTTGGAGTTGGGCGCGTGAAGATCCCAACGTACCGTATGATGCCCCAGTAATCATGACCGGTTTGTTCAACAATGGGAAGACTCCGTATGAGAGCCAAGCGAGTGCACTCATCAAGACTGCTGGAATAGAGTGGTCGTATTCTGGAGTTCCAATAATGACCCCATCAGCTTCTTCAATTTTTGCAACAATATCTAAGACAGCTTCAGGAACTTGTTTGTCGGCTGGTTTGTTAAAGACAGGGATATCTTTAATTTCGACCAATTCGATCTCAGCCTTATCAGCAAAATGTTTTTGCATGTATTGAAGCAGTTGACGGTTTGTAGAACGTTTGGAGTTAGTCCCCACAATCGCAATAAGTTTTATCATGGAAAATTCCTTTCTGATAGGAGAATTATAAATAAGATTGAAGCCCACTTGTATAGGCGATCTTGCCTGATTGAGAAACCAATAAGGTATCTATACCAGGAAGTGATTCAACAGTGTTGAGGATAGAAGCAGGAGATTCCCCGAACAAGCGGGTAGTCCATATCTCCCCGTCTACGGATCGATCAGATATGATGGTGATACTGGCTAAGTCTGTCTCGACCGGATAGCCCGTCGCGCTATCAAAGATGTGGTGAAACGACTGGCCGTCCACTTCTAAATGACGCTCGTAGATGCCAGAGGTGACAATAGATTTATCCTTGACAGAGAGGACCAGTAGGTGCTGACCTCTTTTTTCGACTGGATTTTGAATGCCAATCCGCCAAGGTTGTTGTTTGACGGGATGTTGACCGACAGTGAGGATATTTCCTCCAAGATCGATCAAGGCATCTGTTACTCCCTGGCTCTTTAAAAAGGTCGCAATGCAGTCTGCACTATAGCCCTTAGCCAAGGCACCTAAATCGATCTTCATTCCAGGACGCATAAGAAAGACCGTATGGTTTTCTGGGTCGAGCTGAATTCGGTGAGGATCGATCATGGTCAGAGCTTGATTAATTTCCCCTTGCTGGGGACGTCTAGCATCTGAAAATCCAATTCGCCAGGTCTGTACAAGAGGACCAATGGCGATGTTTAAATGGCTGTTCTGAGCTTGACTATGCAAGGTTCCTAATGCAATCAGTTCAAAAAGATCTGGATGTACTTGGACAGGAGCAATACCAGCTTGGTGATTGACCTCCATGAGTTCAGAACTTGCATCATTAGCACTGAAGCGATGTTCGTAGGAGCGAAGAAGTTCAAAGCAGCGGGCTAAGAGTTCATTCGCTTGTGGGTGACAGATCGAAACAGTGATGGTCGTTCCCATCAAATGTTCGGATCGACTACTTAGGTCCACTAAAAATCTATCCTTTCCTATTTTCACTTACCTACAGTATATCAAAAAGATATCGTTTTCACAATCCTTTCAAGCATATTGTTTGACATTTTTTGAAACATGTGAAGTGGGATTTTCTGGAAAATTGAAAAAAAGATCACAAATTCTGAGCAAAATAATTGTAACCGATATCATTTTTATGATATACTCAAGAAGTAAATTAAATTAAAGGTAGGATTTATTCTATGAGTAAAATCGTTGTTGTAGGGGCTAACCATGCCGGAACAGCTTGTATCAACACTATGTTAGATAATTTCGGAAATGAAAATGAAATTGTGGTTTTTGACCAAAACTCAAACATTTCATTCCTTGGATGTGGGATGGCGCTTTGGATCGGTGAGCAAATCGATGGTCCTGAAGGTCTTTTCTACTCTGACAAAGAAAAATTGGAAGCAAAAGGCGCAAAAGTCTACATGAACTCTCCTGTTCTTTCAATTGACTATGACAACAAAGTGGTGACTGCAGAAGTTGATGGAAAAGAACACAAAGAATCTTACGAAAAATTGATCTTTGCGACTGGATCAACACCAATCATTCCTCCAATTAAAGGAGTTGAAATCGTTCCTGGTAACCGCGAATTCAAAGCAACTCTTGAAAATCTTCAATTCGTTAAATTGTACCAAAACGCTGAAGAAGTGATCGAAAAATTGAAGGACAACAGCAAACACTTGAATCGTATCGCCGTAGTTGGTGGTGGTTACATTGGTGTTGAACTTGCGGAAGCTTTCGAACGTCTTGGTAAAGATGTTGTCTTGGTAGATATCGTGGACACTGTCTTGAATGGCTACTACGACAAAGACTTCACAGACATCATGGCGAAAAACTTGGAAGACCACAACATCCGTTTGGCACTTGGACAAACTGTTCAAGCGGTTGAAGGAGACGGTAAGGTAGAACGCCTTGTAACCGATAAAGAAACCTTCGATGTAGATATGGTTATCTTGGCTGTTGGTTTCCGTCCTAATACAGCTCTTGCTGATGGTAAGATCGAACTCTTCCGCAATGGTGCTTTCCTTGTTGATAAGAAACAAGAAACGTCACTTCCAGGTGTATACGCAGTTGGTGACTGTGCGACTATCTTCGATAACGCTCGTAACGAAATGAGCTACATCGCTCTTGCGTCTAATGCGGTTCGTTCAGGTATTGTCGGTGCCTACAATGCGACTGGTCATGAATTAGAAGGAATCGGTGTTCAAGGTTCTAACGGTATCTCTATCTACGGCCTTCACATGGTTTCAACTGGTTTGACGCTTGAAAAAGCGAAAGCTGCAGGCTTCAATGCCACTGAAACTGGCTTTAACGACCTTCAAAAACCTGAATTTATCAAACACGATAACTATGAAGTTGGTATCAAGATCGTCTATGATAAAGATACTCGTCAAATCCTAGGAGCTCAAATGGTATCACGTGATAGCGCCATTTCAATGGCTATCCACATGTTCTCACTTGCGATTCAAGAACACGTGACGATTGATAAATTGGCTTTGACGGACTTGTTCTTCTTGCCACACTTCAACAAACCATACAACTACATCACAATGGCAGCTTTAACTGCTGAATAATGAATAAATGAAAAACAAAGCTAGCGGTGCTAGTTTTGTTTTTTTCTGTCTTTACATGTATTCAGAGGCAGTGAAATAAGGTATAATGAATAGGATAAGAGTTTGAAGGAGTTAGGGAATGTCTGCTAAAGAAGAAGCCTTTAAAAATGAATTTCAATTTGCCTCTAGTTCGATTGTGGCCCATATTGTCAGAGGTGTTCTGGTTGGGATCGTTGTGGGTTGTGTCGTCTCGAGTTTTCGTTTTTTGATCGAACATATTTTTCATTTTGTTCAAGGCGTTTACAAGGAGATGTCTGGTCAACCATTTTATTTGTTGGCGATGCTGTTGGGTTATGGGATGATCGTACTGATTGCTGGTCGCCTCATTCGCACCAATCGGGATATCAAGGGATCAGGAATTCCGCAAGTCGAAGCGGAACTCAAGGGCCTTTTGGCGGTGAGCTGGTGGGATACCCTGTGGAAGAAGTATATTCTAGGAGTCTTGGCCATCGGAAGTGGTTTAATGCTTGGTCGTGAAGGTCCTAGTATTCAATTAGGGGCAATGGGTGGAAAAGGAGTGGCCCATCATTTGAAGGTCAGTCCGGTTGAGGAGCGGTCTTTGATTGCAAGTGGGGCTGCCGCTGGTCTTGCCGCTGCCTTTAATGCACCTATAGCGGGGCTCTTATTTGTGGTTGAAGAGGTCTACCATCATTTTTCACGTTTCTTTTGGATTTCAACCTTGGCTGCTAGTTTGACTGCTAATTTTATTTCACTCAATGTCTTTGGTCAAACACCAGTGCTTCATATGCCACAAAATATTCCACCGCTTCATCTGTCTCAGTACTGGATTTACCTTTTTCTTGGAGTCTTTTTGGGGGCAGCAGGTTATGTCTATGAAGTAGTGGTTCTGAATATCGGTCGATTGTATCGTTTACTTGAGAAGATTTTTCATGTTCCCTCTCATTACTCTTCCTTATTTGCCTTTGTCTCGATTATTCCAATCGGCTATTTCCTTCCACAAATTCTTGGTGGCGGGAACCAATTGGTTTTGGATTTGGCTCGAGTACCGTATCCAGTTCTATCGATCCTTCTCTATTTTACGATCCGGTTTATCTGGAGTATGTTGAGCTATGGTAGTGGTCTACCTGGCGGAATTTTCTTGCCCATTCTAGCTTTAGGATCTCTTTTAGGCGCGATCGTTGGAACTTTCCTCCAAAACATTGGCTTTATCTCTCAAAATCAATTACCTCTCTTCATTATTTTAGGAATGAGTGGGTATTTTGG
>CABKMC010000035.1 GCA_902373455.1 uncultured Streptococcus sp. | reverse complement strand
TTCTCCTTACAAAAATCAACACTTTAAATATTAATGTCGATTTTTGTAAGGAGAAATTTGAAAAAGAGGTTAGAAGGAATTATATGTCACTAATTAAAGATAGCAAGACTACCAAATATGCCTTGCGTAAAACGTCTGTCGCTTTTGGTTCTGTAGCAGTCGCTACGGTTCTTGCAGTAGCAGGTGCTGCATCTGTTTCTGCAGATGAAGTTGTTTCAGCTACTACAACAGTCACTTCAACAACGGCTACTCCAACAAGATCGACAACTGAGACTAAAGAAGTTGCTGTACCAGATTATTTAGAGACTGCGAAAACCGATGCGGTAACTACTGGACTTGAAGTTACAGAAACAGAAGCAAAGATCCAAGCAGATGAAAAAACTGCTGAGCAAGATTATGCGAAGCAAGCCATTGCTATGGATAAGACCGTAGCAGACTATAAGGCAGAAGTTGCAGCGAATCAAGCAACTTATGAGAAGGAAAAAGCAGTTGTAGATGCGAAAAATGCAGCGGCTCAGGTAGCTTATGACAAGGAAGTTGAAACCTATAACAAAGAGCAAGTTGCTTACGAAAAAGCAGTGGCTGAAAATGCTGCAGCCCTAGCAGATAATCAGGCTGCAAAAGCGTCTTATGAAAAAGCCTTTGAAGAATACCAAACTGCTTTTAAAGCTTATATTGAGTCTGTTAAAGCCAAACAAGCCGTTGAGACAGAAAACAATTTGGCCCAAAAGGCTTACGATATCAAATTAGCCGACTACAAGGAGAAAAAGCGCCTCTATGATGAAGCGCAAGCAGCTTACTTGATTGATAATGAACTATACAAGAAGAAAAAAGCGCAATACGATGATGCTAAAGATGCCTTCAATAAGATGGTTAAAGAGCGTGGTGGAAACCCTGAGAAGTACAAACAAGATTTGACCTTACTTCCAGAAGAGTTGGCAGATGGGGAAACAACGACGCTTTACCACCAAACAACAGGTCTTACTACGTATTTGACAAAAGAAGGTCAATCTCGCTTGTATGGGGACGGTAAAGCTACCAAGATGTATGAAACCAAGAACCTACAAGATTCCGATTTGACAACAACGAACCCATATGCAGATAATGAAATCGAGTGGGCAGTCGTTAAAGTTGGAGACAAGTTCGATGTCACTTACAAGGGTCTTCGCCAGGCTAATATCAAAGAAGGTCGTGATATCAAGCGTATCGCTAAAGTGGTCTACAAGTACGAAGTTAAGAGCTTGCCATCTAATGACGGTCGAGGAATCGTTCAAATTTACAATGATCCAGCGGTAACAATGACGATCGGAAGCTCAACTGACACAGACCAACCCGTCACAGTTGGTGTTGATGTTGAATTTTATGATGAAAATGATCAATTGATTAATTTAGCTAACCATAATGCCATTTTGGCTTTGAATTCCTTAAACCACTGGAATGGAGCTTCTTATGTTGAAAATGACAAACCTCGTGCCCTTCTTGTAGAAGCTAAAGATATCAATGGAAACACTGTTCGTGGAACTTGGGATCCTTATTCAGATGGTAGTAACCCTAGTCTTGATGGAGCAGATGTCGCTGTGAAGCGTGGCTATGCAAACTTCGGTAGCGCTCAAGTCTTTAATGATGCTGACAATCCATTGAAGATCGTTGGTCAAAAAGCAACTTGGGATGGGAATGGCTTCTCAGTCAGTGAAGAAACTGTCCTTGATGTGACGACGGTCAATGCTTCTGGTGGAGGAAATGGTCATTCTATCGGAACAGAAGACTATCAATTTGGGGATAATTCTGATATTGTCGGTACTTATTCAGTTGATGCGGGATCAGGAATTTTGACCTATACCCCACGGATGAAGCACCAAAATACACCTCACGTAGAGTCTGTAAATATTGGAAATAAAGAATTTATTAAATTGCCAAATTCTAGTGTTGACCAAGATCCAACTACAAAAGAAGTATTTGCCAAGGAACAAAACCAGTACATGAACGAAGGTGCAACTTTTAATGCGGATCCTTCAAGTTCAACTAAGGGATGGGATGATCCAAAAAGTCCGTATCTCTACTATGGTGGTGGTGCAGTTGTCTTGAAAGACGGCCATCTTGAGTTCACTGCTAAGGGAGCGAATGCTACGGATGAAGCAACCCTCTATTGGTTCTCAATCAATTCAAATGTTGCCTTTCCACAAGATCCAGGAGAAGAGCCGGTGAAACCAACCGCTCCAACTGCTCCAACAGCCCCTGAAAAACCTGAAATCAAAGATGTTCCAGCTGAAAAGGAAGTTCCTGTTCCGCCGGCTTGTCCACTTTACAAGGTAGAACCAAAAGTTCCTGAACAACCAGTGAAGCCAACAGCTCCTGAATTGGAAAAGGATCCGGTGCTAAAAGAAACTGTAAAACCGACTGTAGAATGGCATAAAAATAATATTCTTGTTACAAAAGAAGAGCCGCAGCCAGAACCACAACCGGAGCCGCAGCCAGAACCACAACCGGAGCCACAACCGGAACCACAGCCAGAACCACAGCCAAAACCACAGCCAAAACCACAACCAGCACCTAAGCCAGAGCCTAAACCAACGATTGGCTACCATACGCCTGCGCCAATGGTAGAGCAAAAAGTTGAAGAAAATTTGGTCTCAGATGTTGTGAAGGTGAAAGAAGTATTGCCACACACAGGTACAGAATCAGCAACCGCTCTTACCAGCCTTGGCTTACTTGGTGTGATCGCAACAGGTTTGGGTCTTGCTCGAAAGAAAAAAGAAGACTAAGATTTTCTTTTAATCCTTTAAAAAAATATCACGATTAAAAACCAGAAGGCACAACCTTTTGGTTTTTTTATAATGCATGAAAAGGGAATTGATGACAATTTCCTATAGGTTCTCCTCCATATTTGTGATACAATTAAACTACTATTATCGAAGGGAGAAACTATGATTAATTCAATTGTTTCACAAGGTTTGATTTGGGCCATTTTAGGGTTAGGAATCTTTATGACGTTCCGAATTCTAGATTTTCCAGATATGACGACAGAAGGTTCTTTCCCGCTTGGAGGAGCGGTGGCGGTGACCTTGATTACCAAAGGGGTCAATCCACTACTTGCGACGCTGGCTGCTATTGGAGCAGGGTGCTTGGCAGGACTTGCGACGGGTCTTCTCTACACAAAAGGAAGAATCCCGACACTCTTGTCAGGGATCCTCGTGATGACGTCTTGTAACTCGGTTATTCTCTTTGTCATGCAGCGGGCTAATTTGGGACTTCTGGGCTATAAAAAAATTCAGGAATTTCTTCCTTTTGCCAGTGGGTTCAATGAGATTCTGATTGGCTTGATTTTTGTAACGCTTGTGATCCTTGGTTTGATCTTCTTCTTGGATACACGCTTGGGTCAAGCCTATATTGCGACAGGGGACAATCCAGATATGGCCAAGAGCTTTGGGATCAACACTGACCGGATGGAATTGATGGGCTTGGTCATTTCAAATGGGATTATTGCTCTTTCTGGTGCACTGATGGCTCAGCAAGAAGGCTATGCGGATGCTTCACGTGGGATTGGTGTCATCGTTATTGGGCTTGCTAGTCTCATTATTGGAGAGGTGCTCTTTTCAAATGTCACCTTGACAGAGCGCTTGCTCAGTATTGCGATCGGATCGATCGCCTACCAATTTTTGATTTGGGCCGTGATTGCGCTTGGCATCAATACCAGCTATATTCGAATCTTCAGTGCCTTGATCCTAGCTATCTGCCTGATGATTCCAACCTTTAAGGGAAAAATCATGAAAGGAGCGAAACTCAGTAAATGACAGCAATTGTAGAATTAAAAAATGTAACCAAAGCCGTGAGCAATGGGATGAACGAAGAAAAAGTCATTCTGGATGATGTTTCCTTGGAAATTCGAGAGCATGATTTTATCACGATTTTAGGGGGCAATGGAGCTGGGAAATCAACCCTCTTTAATACCATTGCTGGGACACTTCCAGTTAGTAGCGGGAAGATCTATATTCTAGGGGAAGATGTGACCAACTACTCTCCTGAGAAGAGAGCCAAGTACCTATCTCGTGTTTTTCAAGATCCTAAAATGGGAACAGCGCCTCGCATGACAGTGGCAGAAAATCTCTTGGTAGCGAAGTTTCGCGGAGAAAAACGTGGTTTGATTCCGCGTCACTTGGCAAGCTATAAAGAAGAGTTTCAAACAGTCCTTGCTAAGATCGGTAATGGCTTGGAAAATCATATCGACACAGCAGTAGAGTTTCTATCAGGGGGGCAACGTCAGGCTTTGAGCTTGTTGATGGCGACACTAAAACGTCCAGAACTTTTGCTATTAGATGAACACACTGCAGCCTTGGATCCAAAAACCAGCCAGGCTCTGATGACCTTGACCGATGAGTTTGTGAAACAAGATGCTCTCACGGCTCTTATGATCACCCACCATATGGAAGATGCTTTGAAATATGGCAATCGCTTGATTGTGATGAAAGATGGACATATCGTCCAAGATCTCAATCAAGAAGAAAAAGCCCAAATGGCCATCGCAGACTACTATGAATTATTTGAGAAAGAATAAGATACAAAGGGCGTAGCGGATACAGTCAAAATAGGGAATACGACGCAGAATCTTCAGATTCTAGGAGGATTCATCTTTTTGACACAATCCGCAGCCCGTGTTCATTTACTAAGATACAAAGGGCATAGCGGATACAGTCAAAATAGGGAGTAGGACCGAAGCGATATGATTTATGAACGCTTCTTCGTCCTACCCCCACAAGGCTGATTAGAATTCTTCCGAGCTGATCAAGCGAGAGAAGAAGCCAATCAGCTACTGTGCCTTGTCTACATGCTAAGCTAGAGAGCTTGTTCTCTAGCTTTTTCTCTTTCTAAAACACAAACTACTGTTTATAAATATACGTCGTCCCTTCAATGAATGCCTTATACAACAAAAGAGCTTAGAAAGAAGTCAGAAGAAAACCGTATAAAAATAGGAACTAGTTTCAGCTGGAAACGCTTGCAATTCCCTAGGGAGCGGAGTACAATATAGTTAGAAAGATGAAGAAGGGATTGATACCAATGCCTTATCGAGTTAAAATTTAGGTTACTTCGTTTTAGGCCTGTTTTGCTGATAGCTGTTCATGCTCTTATCGTAAAAGAGCAGTTATGTCGTGTGTGTCGGATCGGTTGGACGGTCGGGCAAGCCTGCTTAGTTTGTCCGGAGACATAAGAAAACGTGGAAATAGTAGGTAGAAGCTTTTTATAAAGGTTTTCAAACTTCAATGCGTCCAGTCGAAAGCTCATAAATTTAGATTTGGGATAGCAAAGAAAACCTCTGGTATTTTACACAAATACTATTAAATGAAATCAACATCATAAACATTGTTTTGTTAGCCAATAGGTTAATTGCACCAAGTCAGCGAAGCAGACCAGGCCTCTAGTCCCGTAAGACTGGAGGCCATTTTTTATAAAATACCCAGGAGGAGGTGAGAGTATGGGATTGTCGTATGCGCAAGAATATAGTTGTCGTGACCATTTTCGGCAAAGAGCTTTTGAGCGCTTTGGCGTAGATGATCAGCACCTGAACAGGTGGATCAACCAACACCTCCCCTCTCTCTCTCCTTATGATAGTAATGCGGTTCAACCAGCTAATACAGAAGCCTATGTAGCCAGTGATGGTGTCATCTTTGTCTGCAATATCAAAAGTCGGGAATTTATCACCTGTTTTAAGGCGGTTAATTACCATGAGTCTAAGGAAGAAGAGGAAGCTTATACGGACATTCACGAAAGCAATGTCGCTTCTTTCAAAAAAGACATGAACCACTTGGTCAATCGCTATCGACTCAAGGAAGCCAAGGAGCTGTTTGAGAACATTGGGGAGGATTTGGATGACTTTTATCGCCTTTCCCAAGCGGTCAAAAACGGCCAATTGAGCGAACGAAATAGTCAGCGCCTAGAGGAATTGCTAAGCAAATTCCATGTGATCAAGGCAGTCATGCGGATCATTGAAAATAAACGGGGAGATTATCATTTTTAGGGTCTTTTCCCCCTAAAAATAGGCGCCTAGAAGTCCTCTCATCTACTTTAGATGAGAGGACTTTTTTGCCGTGGAAAGCTTTTTGAAAAAAAGAGAAAAAAATTGTATAATAGAGTGGATATGCAAGTATTTGCAAAGCTGTAATTCGACTTGGGCAACCAAGGACCGTAAGTATTAAAATAATCACACTAAAGGAGACAACAGTGAGTAGTATTAAATTAGTCACTCTTGGCGGTGTTCGAGAAAATGGAAAAAATCTCTACGTTGCCGAAGTGAACGATTCAATTTTTGTCTTGGATGCAGGTTTGAAGTATCCAGAAAATGAGCAACTTGGGGTGGATGTCGTCATCCCCAACATGGATTATCTATTTGAAAATAAGGACCGTATTGCGGGTGTTTTCTTGACCCACGGTCACGCGGATGCCATTGGGGCTTTGCCTTATCTTTTGGCTGAAGCAAAAGTCCCTGTATTCGGGACAGAGTTGACCATCGAGTTGGCTAAACTCTTTGTCAAAAGCAATGACAGTGTTAAGAAATTCAACGACTTCCATGTCATCGATCAAAATTCTGAGATTGATTTTGGCGATGCCGTCGTATCTTTCTTTCAAACTACCCACTCCATCCCTGAAAGTATCGGGATTGTGATTGGCACTCCTGAGGGCAATATTGTCTACACAGGAGACTTTAAATTTGACCAAACTGCCAGTGAGTCTTATGCGACGGACTTTGCTCGCCTAGCTGAGATTGGACGTGAGGGTGTGCTTGCCCTCTTGAGTGATTCGGCCAACGCAGATAGCAAGATGCAGGTTGCTAGTGAACAAGAAGTGGGCGATGAAATCCTGGATACCATTGCGGACTGGGATGGTCGTGTCATCGTAGCGGCGGTAGCCAGCAACCTTTCTCGGATCCAGCAGGTCTTTGATGCTGCAGCTGGGACTGGCCGCCGGGTGGTCTTGACAGGGTTTGATGTGGAAAATATCGTCCGCACAGCCATCCGCTTGAATAAATTATCTCTTGCCAACGAAAAACTCTTGATCAAGCCAAAAGAAATGAGCCGTTTTGAGGACCATGAATTGATCATTTTGGAAACAGGCCGGATGGGTGAACCGATCAATGGTTTGCGTAAGATGTCGATTGGTCGTCACCGCTATGTGGAAATCAAAGATGGGGACTTGGTCTACATCGTCACAACGCCGTCTATTGCCAAAGAAGCAGTGGTGGCACGTGTAGAAAACATGGTCTATCAAGCAGGTGGAGTTGTTAAATTGATCACGTCAAACTTGCGCGTATCTGGTCATGGAAACGCACGGGACTTGCAGTTGATGATCAACCTTCTTCGTCCTAAATATCTCTTCCCAATCCAAGGGGAGTACCGTGAATTGGATGCCCATGCACGAGTGGCGATGGAAGTTGGTATCTTGCCTGAAAATATCTTTATTCCAAAACGCGGAACGGTGATGGAGTATGAAAAGGGGGACTTCGTTCCTGCCGGTAGTGTCTCAGCGGGAGATGTCATGATTGATGGGAATGCCATTGGTGATGTGGGCAATATCGTCCTTCGTGACCGCAAGGTCTTGTCAGAAGACGGGATCTTTATCGTGGCGATCACGGTGAATCGCAAAGAGAAGAAGATTATTTCCAAAGCGCGCGTGCACACCCGTGGTTTTGTCTATGTCAAGAAGAGTCGGGATATTCTTCGTGAAAGTTGCGAATTGGTCAACCAAAGCGTCGAAGATTATTTGAATCAAGATAGCTTTGACTGGGGTGAGTTAAAAGGTTTGGTACGCGACAACTTGTCTAAGTTCTTATTTGAACAAACCAAACGCCGTCCAGCCATCCTACCAGTCGTGATGGAAGTAAAATAATGGAAGAAATGGAAACGCTTGGCAGCCGAAGGCTTGCCGAGTGTTTTTAACAGTAGAAAGAGGAAAGCAAATGGCAGTTATGCAGATTGAGTATTATTCAGAAGCTTTGAAGATGGAGTGGGGGGTGTCAGTCCTTTATCCCGATGCATCGCGCGTGGAAGATCCAGCGGATACGGATATTCCTGTTCTCTATCTCTTACACGGGATGAATGGCAACCACCACTCCTGGTTGAAGCGGACCAATGTGGAGCGCATCCTGCGCAATACCAATCTGATCGTGGTCCTACCCAATACCAATAATGGCTTTTACACAGATACCCAGTATGGCTACAACTACTACACGGCCATTGCGAAAGAATTGCCAGAGACTCTTTCTCGCTTCTTCCCGAATATGACTAAGAAACGGGAGAAAACCTTTATTGCGGGTCTATCCATGGGTGGCTATGGCTCGATGCTCTTGGCCCTCAAGACAAATCGTTTCTCTCGAGCTGCGAGTTTCTCTGGAGCACTTAGTTTTCACGATAGAGACTTTGAAAACAATGACTTGGAACAACCAGCTTTTTGGAAGGGAATCTTTGGGGATCTAGAAGATTGGACGACCAGTCCCTACTCGCTTGAGACTGCTGCCAAGAAGTTTTCAGATAAGAAGACCAAACTCTGGATCTGGTGTGGGGAGCAGGATTTCCTTTATAAAGCCAATAATTTTGAAGTCAAGGAATTAGAAAAATTAGGCTTGGATGTCACCTATACCCACAGCCCAGGTAAGCACGAATGGTTCTACTGGGAACGTGAGTTGGAGCACTTTTTACAAACCCTGCCAATTGACTTTGAATTAGAAGAACGGTTAAGCTAAGATAGCAATAGATTGGATATAAGTCAGGGCATTTGTTCTGGCTTTTTTCCTATATATAGGAAGAAAGACTAGAAAGGCCACTTATTCATTTCAGTCCTGCTTTCTTTGTGGTATAATAGGAACGATTGAAAAATGAGCTAGAAATAGCGAACAAGATAAGAGGAGAGAAATATGGTAAAAGATATTCGTGTGCGTTATGCACCAAGTCCAACTGGACTACTACACATCGGAAATGCTCGTACAGCATTGTTTAACTACTTGTATGCGCGCCATCATGGTGGAACCTTTATCATCCGTATCGAAGATACGGACCGCAAACGTCACGTTGAAGACGGAGAACGTTCACAGCTTGAAAACCTTCGTTGGTTGGGCATGGACTGGGATGAAAGCCCTGAGACGCACGAAAACTACCGCCAATCAGAACGGCTACCACTTTATCAAAAATACATCGACCAACTCTTGGCGGAAGGAAAAGCTTACAAATCTTACGTCACTGAAGAAGAGTTGGCAGCTGAACGTGAACGCCAAGAAGCGGCGGGTGAAACACCTCGCTATATCAACGAATACCTTGGCATGAGCGAAGAAGAAAAAGCTGCTTACATTGCAGAACGTGAAGCGGCAGGTGTGATTCCAACGGTTCGTTTGGCAGTGAATGAGTCTGGTATCTACAAGTGGCATGATATGGTCAAAGGCGATATCGAGTTCGAAGGTGGCAATATCGGTGGTGACTGGGTCATCCAGAAGAAAGATGGCTACCCAACTTACAACTTTGCCGTTGTCATCGATGACCACGATATGCAAATCTCTCACGTTATCCGTGGAGATGACCACATTGCCAACACACCAAAACAGCTCATGGTTTATGAAGCGCTTGGATGGGAAGCACCAGAATTCGGTCACATGACACTTATCATCAATTCTGAAACTGGTAAGAAATTGTCTAAACGTGACACCAACACCCTTCAGTTCATCGAAGATTACCGTAAGAAGGGCTACCTTCCAGAAGCAGTCTTTAACTTTATCGCTCTTCTTGGTTGGAATCCTGGTGGTGAAG
>CABKMC010000034.1 GCA_902373455.1 uncultured Streptococcus sp. | reverse complement strand
AGGTTTCGTCAGTGTTTCCTTTTGCCTTATCAATCGCTTTATCAATCACGTGTTTTGGCACTTGCGCTTGTTTAGCACGGTCAATAACGAATCTCAAAGCAGTATTTAGTTCTGGATCTGGTTCACCCTTTTTAGCAGCTACATAGATCTCCACACCAAATTTGGCATACACTTTTGAGTTGGCACCATCTTTGGCAGTTTTCTTGGCAACAATATTGGCCCATTTACGTCCCATGAGGATTCTCCTTAAATTTTTTCAAATTATTTTCAATCTTTAACATTATATCACAAATCATCGCAGTTAGACTAGATTTTTCTATTTTTAGAAAGGGGATTTTATAGGAATTTTCTTCGAGTTGGGAATTTTAAATAGCTATCCTAACTATCAAAAAGCTCCTCTTTTAAAGACTTAATAATGATCTTTAAAAGAGAGGAAAGCGACACCTGACTCATCTAGCATATAAATCAGGCGATTCTCTGCATCAATCCGTCTTGACCATGCTCCTTGAAAGTCATATTTCAAGGGCTCAGGCTTACCAATCCCTGAAAATGGGTCCCTTTGGATCTCTTTGATAAGGGTATTGATTCGCTTCAGTGTTTTTTTGTCCTGACTTTGCCAGTAACAATAATCCTTCCAGGCATCTTCTGTAAACTTGAGTAACATCCGTTACCCCTCAATCTCATGGAGTTGAACCTGACCAGCTCGGACTTCTGCCATGCCCCGCAAGACCTTATCTGACAATTCCTTGTTCTGAGCTAGTCTCAGGGTTTCTTGTAGGCTGTCCCACTCGCTCTTAGAGATGACCACAATATCTTCGTCTGGATTCTTATTCACGACTGTCAAAGGCTCAAACTCATCATTCACCTTCTTCATATAATCCTTCAAATGATTGCGGAATGTTGAATAAACGACTGCTTCCATGACCATACCTCATTCTACCTCTTTTCTATTATTATACATGAAAAAGAAAAACTTGTCAGGAACTTGTACAAGTTTTTCCCTCTCCACTTAATTATTCGTAAAAAAGCTTCTAAATTTGGTAAAAAAAAATCTACTGTCTAAAAGGAATTTTTAGACAGTAGATAAACATTGTTTCCGTATATCATAAACTTCTTGCCTTATGTGAATGTGTGCAGAGAAAATTTACGTCAGACTGTTTATTCTTCCATTCTCACTGGCACCCGCCCCCAGATCTGCTCTGGCAATTGGGGATGGCCTAGTTGATACACCTGATCGGCTTGCTGGGTCAAACTGTCCCAAGGTTCCTTACCGATTCGGGTCACCAAGTCCACTTGACCTTTTAGTGATTTGAGATGAGCTTGTCCCTTTGCGGAAAATCCTAAGACATGAATGGCATCGGGAAGAGCTTGATCCATCGCTCCTACCAAGATGTAGGTCAAGATGCGGCGCACACGAGCCTTAGTATAACGCTTGGTTGCGACTTCCTCCACCAATTCTTCCACAGAGCTAGCACTTCGAACCGCATCATTTATCCGATTGGCCAGTTCTTCATTGACTTGAAAAATCTGTGTCAGATCTGGATGGGTTAGGATTTGATAACGGAGCAGTTGGTCATAATTCTCCCAAGATACCTGTGGAGCCGACTGAAAGAGTTGGCTATTGGGCATGAATCTAGCAACAAAGTCCTGATCTTCCTTGTGTAGGCGTAGACTAGTCGCAGAAGCATAGGCCACCTCTTTTTCTTCTGAATGGTAGCCCGCACCCTGGCGCTGGACGGGCTTAAGCACAATCCCCTTCCCAGCACAAGCCTTGGCATAAGCCAGCCCTAGAATATGATTGGGAGTATCCCCTGTGAACTCCACTCCAGCAAAGGTTTCCCACATTTTTTGCGTTTTCTGTGGATAGGATAAATCTTCTGGAAGACTTCGCAGGAAAGTTTCCATTTCCGCCTCTTTCTCCGCATAAACTGTAGCAATCGCTTGGTAATCTAAGACTTCTTCTGTCCCAAAGGTCAATTGGTCGATTCCCAGACGGGACAAGATTTCTACCGCTCCCTTGGCAAAATGATCAGCCGACTGAACAGCCACGAGAAAGGGGAGCTCGACCACCAGATCCGCCCCACTTTCCAAAGCCATCTGCGCGCGAATCCACTTGTCTACAATGGCAGGCTCGCCACGTTGAACAAAATTCCCAGACATAGCGACGATTTTCACCCCTTCTGCCTGTTCCAGCAAGTACTTGTGACCATTGTGAAAGGGATTAAATTCTGCAATAATACCTGTAACTGTCATGCTGTCCTACTTCTGTGCTACAAAAAACCAACGTTTGCTGGTCTTTGTCGGCTCCTTATCTTCAAAGTCTGCGTACAATTTGAAAGATTTAAAGCCAGCCTGCTCCAATAAGATGTCATAGGTTAAAACTTCATAAGTGCGTTCCTCATGGACTTCATCGTGCCGACTAAAGCTGCCATCCTCTTCTTGGACAAAGAAGGTCAGCTCATGGACGATCGAGTGAGGTGCCGCATCCTCATAGGTATCCCAGAGCATGGCAAAGTCTTCTGCATTTTCGTGGTAAGAATAGCCTGGAAAAACCTCATCCGTCTGGTAGGTCGAATGGACATCAAAGATAAAGACCCCGTCCTCATTGAGGGCACTGTAGACTTCTTTGAAGACATCCCCTACTTCTACCTCGTCCTGCATATAACAGATAGAATCGGAATAGCAGGTTACAAAGTCATAAGTGCCTGCTTGTGACAGGTCCAGCATATTGCCCTCGATAAAATCAATTTTCTGCTTGGCTGAAGCAGCTCTTTTTTCAGCAATTTTCAGCATGTCCGCACTCAGGTCTAATCCTGTCACATCAAAACCAGCTTGGGAAAAGCGAACAGACTGAATCCCTGTCCCACAAGCCAATTCCAGTAATTTTTTCTTATTTTTTGTCTTTGGGAGATGGCGGAGGGAAAAATCCGTCCACAAATCATACAGACTATCATCCATGACCGCATCGTAGACCGCCGCAAACGTTTCATAAGTCGCCATATTCATGATACCAAGTCCGTCCGTAATCCGATAGAAAATTAGGAGCACGACGATGGAGCTAAACTCCAAGGAGTGCTATCTATTTTCCGAGGAGTACAGGACGGGTTCAAATCCTTTCTAAGATACAAAGAGCGTTAAAAGCAAAGAGAAAATAGGAAACTTTCTGCCGTATCCTCAGATACAAAGGAAGTTACTCTTTTTCTCACAGCTTTTAGCTCGTGTTCAATTATCGAACTAACCAAACACGAGGCCCCATCCTTTCTTTCCATAGAATTTCAATTTAACCAACAAAACTCAGTTGCTACCAACTGAGTTTACCTGCTTATGCTAGGGCTGCTGAAAGATCGACAGCACTTGCTTCGTGCCATAGCTTTTCTAGGTTATAGTGGGCACGCATTTCTTCTGAGAAGACATGGACCACCACACTACCTAAGTCAAGAAGGACCCAACCTCCAGCTGAATCACCTTCGACGTGGCTGGCATTGCCACCAGCTTCAACGACCTTCTCGCGAATATTTTCAGCGATAGCCTCCAATTGACGGCTATTCATAGAGCTTGCGATGACAAAGTAGTCTGTCACGCTGGTTAAGCTTTGAACATCCAAAGCTACAATGTCTTCTGCACGCTTTTCATCTGCTGCTTTGACAACTAGTTCAAGTAGTTCTTTTTCTTTCATGTAATCCTCTTTCCTTAAAAAATTGATTTGTAATCTAAGACATCCGCAAAACGTTCTGCCCAAATATTTTCATAAAATTCATTAAGCGTTTCTGCTGGAATATCCTCTCCATCAAAGGTTGTGACAGCTCCTTCTGGAATGACCAGCTTGTAGCCATATTCAAATCCCACTTTGACGGATGTATCGACACAATATTCTGTCTGCATACCACACAGGACCAGTTGTTCAATCCCTTGTTGATCCAAGTATTCTTTTAATCCTGTCTCTTTAAATATGCTATTGTATCGCTTCTGAAACACCTTCTCATCTGCCTGCCTCTTCAACAAGGGCGATAATTGCCAATCTTCCGAAGTTAAAGCCTCTGGCGTTTCAATATGCTGCATGTAGATAATTTCAATCTGCTGTTTTCTAGCCTGATCTTGCAAATAAGCGATCTTCTCTAAGAGCTTTTCTGCCTCAAAACCTGTTTCCACTAAGATATTTTGTACATCAATAATGATAAAAGCTGTCTTCACTCACTGCTCCTCTTTCAAATACTTCACAAAGGCGTTATAGGTTTCAAGGGTTTGGGGATAAATGGGCAATCCTTGGTGGGCTAGGTGTTCGACTGTGCGAGCCGTCTCATAGGCCACGGCACGATCCAAGGAGACTTGAGCGATGTCACGTGCTTGATCCACTCCTGGGAAGGCCCGGTTGTGCTCAATGTAATCAGCCACATAGACAATCTTGTCTAAGGTTGACATCTGTCCACTCCCCACGGTGTGAATCTCAATACTGCGAAGAATGGCTGGATCTGTCAGTCCGAGGTCTTCTTGGATCTTGTAAATCCCGACCATCCCATGCCAGACATTGTTGCCCCAGTTTTTTAATGCTGGATCCAGCTCATAGCGATCAATCAAGTTCAGAAATTCCTGATCTGATAATTTCTTGGCGTAGTCATGTAACAAACCTGCTAGACCAGCCTGCTCTTCATCAGCCCCATAGCGTTTGGCCAAGTCACGCGCAGCCTTCTCAACCCCTAAACAGTGAGTAAGCCGCTTTTCTGGCAGGATTTGGCGCATTTTTTCAAGCAAGACCTCACGAGAAAAGCCTAGATAGTTTTCATAGGTCATTGATACAATCCTTCTTTCTTGATGTAATCCAAGACTGGTTTTGGCAACATAAAATTCGGCGTCCGGCCTTTGGCTACAAAATCACGCACCATACTAGAGGAGATGTCCATGAGAGGAACATCCACCCAGATCACCGGATAAGAAGTCCCCGCCTTATAGCGTGGTCGCTGGACCCCGACAAATTGCACAATCTCCACCAATTCATCGATGCGGTGCCATTTTGGTAAATAATCCACCATATCTGCACCAATAATGAAGTAATAATCTGTGTCTGGATCCCGTTCATTGAGCAAGAGCATGGTGTCGTAGGTATAGGAAATCCCTTTCCGCTCGAGTTCAATCGTCTCGATTTCCAGACCTTCAATACCTTCAATGGCTAATTCCAGCATCTTAAGGCGATGGTGCTCTGCAATCGTCCCCTTGGCATCGACATGCGGTGGCTCATACTCAGGCATCAAGAGCACCTTATCTAATCCTAATTGTTGGCGCACTTGATCCGCAACGACCAAATGGGCATTGTGGACCGGATTGAAATTTCCACCCAAAATACCAACTTGTTTGCGTTTCTTGTCTTTGATCTCTGGCTCTAACTCTACCTTGGTAAAGGGAGTCAATAGTTCAATTGCCATAGGTTTGCTCTCCTCGATGTCTTAAATTTCTTTTACCTTCGCTGAAATTTTACGATTTTCTTTTTTGCTCGATTGTTTAAACAAGATGAGAATCCGACCAATCTTTTGGACCGTTTCCACACCGATTTCCTCTTCTAAGATTTCTGCTACTTCATGGATATTCTCATCCGTATTTTGAAGAAGGGTCACCTTGATCAGTTCACGCGCATCCAGCGCTTGGCGCACACTGGTTTTGATTTGGTCATTGAGCCCGTTTTTCCCAATTTGGATAATAGGTTTGAGGCTGTGGGCTTGGCTATTGAGGAAAGCCCGTTGTTTAGATGTTAATGTCATGCTTTTACTTCCTTTTTTCTTGATCGTTATTTTAAGTGGTGGGGACGGCCGGAACTAATTTTTCAAAGATCTCATCTTTGAAAAATGGATTTCCTCACCTCAAAATGGAGCCTTGGTCTCCATTTTGCCCTTTCCAATCTATCGATTGGCAACTACACCACGGCAATAACGATCTCTTGATGAGCTCACTTTGTTCGCTCTTCAGATATATTTTTTCCTGTTTTTTTAAATAATAGCTTTGCGGGTGACGACGGCGACGCCTTCTGGTGCCCACACAGCTACTTTTGCTTCCCCATTGACGCGGATCCATCCGAGTCCAGAGATGACGAGGTCTGTCTTGTCCTTGATGGTAAACTCATGAGAAACCAAGGGTGGGAATTCTTCTTTTTCCTTGCTGTTAGGAGGAGTTAGTAAGCCACCGACATGCTTGTCATAAAAGGCGGTCGCTCCTTCGAGCTTGGTCCGATGAAGCTTGAGTTCGTTGTCAAAGAAGGCAGTGAACCCTTGCTTTTCTCCCTTGATAAAGTCAAAGCGTCCCAGACCACCCAAGAAGAGGGTTTGCTCTGGATTGAGCTGGTAGGTCTTGGGCTTGATTTCCTTTTTAGGGCTGACATACTTGAGGTTTTTCGCCGTCAAGTAGTGAGCCATCTGGTGGCGATGGATAATCCCTGGTGTATCGTAGATGTAGGATCCATCGTCCAGTGGGATTTCAATCTTGTCCAGTGTTGTCCCTGGGAAGCGAGAAGTTGTAATAATATCCTTATCGCCTGTGATTTCTTGGATAATCGCATTGATGAGGGTCGATTTCCCAACGTTGGTCACACCTACCACATAGACATCACGGCCTTTGCGGTACTGCTCGATCTTTTCCATCAAGTCCTTGATAGCACTCTTGTTTTGGGCAGAGGTGAGGACCACATCGACAGGACGCATGCCTTCTTCGTGGGCTCGCTCCATCAACCAATGGGTCACCTTGCTATCCTTGACAGACTTGGGCAAGATATCTTTTTTGTTTCCGACCAAGAGGACATCATTTCCTGCTACAAAGCGTGGTAGTCCAGGGATAACGGAGCCATTAAAGTCAAAAATATCGACTACATTGACCACGAGTGCATCACTATCTCCTACTTCGTGAAGGAGTTTTAGGAAATCATCATCTGTCAGATGCACATCTGTGATTTCATTGTAGTGACGGAGACGGAAACAGCGTTGGCAATAGACTTCTCCTGTTTCCAAGCCCTTTTCAAGAGCTGATTGGGGAGTATAACCCAGCCCCTCTTTGTTTTCTGTCTGAATGGGCGCTCCACAGCCAATACAGAATAATTCTTCCATTCTTAAATTCCTTTTTTATATACAATTGGACCATATTTTTCGGCCATTTGCTTCATAACACGGCGTTCACGTGCCCGGTTGATCTGCGTCTTGATCGAGTCATGCTCGACCAAAGGCTTGACCAAAATCGAACGAATGCCTGCACGATGGGCAGCCCGGATATCCGTCATCAGTTGATCCCCGACCATGACCACTTCATTTTTCTCATAGTGAAAACGTCTGAGGGCACGATCAATCCCAAAGGTAAAGGGCTTGAGCGACCAGGCTTCATAGTCAATATCAAATTTCTCAACAGCGCGCTTAACCCGTTTGGGACTATTATTAGACACCACGATAACCCGAATCCCTCCATCACGAAGGTCGTGCAACCACTGGCGCATCTCAGGAGTTCCATCCGGATTATTCCAAGCAATCAAGGTATTATCCAAATCCACAAGGACTGCCTTAATACCCTGTTTTTTCAAGTCTGTAACGGTGAGATCATAGGCTGCTTCCACCGCAAAATCTGGTTTGTAATTTTCGATTGACACGTTTTTCTCCAAACATTCGTATTCTCCCCATTATAGCATAAAATAGGCTTTTTCGCACGGATGACTTGATCTCAAGATAGAGGTTGACTATCACATAAATAAATGTAAAATCTCTTCACTTTTTCTCTAATACAAAAAAACTTTCCAAAAAGGAAAGTTCTAATGTTAGAGTGGAGAGCAGTTTTATTCACAAGCTGTACTATTCTCCATTCTTTTCTTCCTCCGAGTTCTTTAAGTATAGAAATTGAAGGTCGCTAACAATACTAGAGGCACCTACTTTTTCTCCTCTTTCGATATGAAGCACTTTAGAGAATTTCTGAAAATCTTGTTCTTCGGCATCAGGAGCAATACGAATATCCACAGATTGCCATCTACCATTTTTTTCTTTATATCCAATCAAAGCAATTAGAAAATGATCACCTACCTTCTGTTGACGTGATAGCAACATGGATGGTTTTCCAAATAGGGCATCATAATATGTTGGATTAGATACTGCAAATAGGATAATATCTTGTCTTTTTAATTTTCCATCAACACTGGCTATGGGAATTTTATCAATATTCTCAATCATAGGTAAAACGGTGTCACGTTTTAACCCTTCAAAACTCCATTCATTGTTATAATCTGATTTGGGATTCATGATTTTATCATAACTGTATAGATACTCCGCTCCCATACTAAGAAAGAATAAGACAAAAGGAATACAAGTAACAATCAGGACACGTTTTTTATTTCCTGCTAAGAGATCAAACATGACATAACTGAAATAAATTAATAACCCCCAGGAAAATGTATTTTGATTGATGAAAGTATCTCGCACATTAGTAAAAGCAATTTCCCATAATTTTTGATGATATAAATTTATATATTCTTCCACTACATCCTCCCCTAATATCTATGATATTTATTTGAGCTCCAATTACATCATTATATCATCTTTCAAGACTTTCATCACCTTCATCACCAGAGCTTGCAAATAGACTAAAAAATGGTATAGTAGAAGAAAAAGAACTCGGAATTATTTATGAAACAAACAAGCTCAAAAGAGGTCTCTCCTCTTCTCCAGCGTATCATTAATTGGTCGTCCATCATCGGAGCTCTTGGGACCTTGGCCTTTTGTATCTGGGCCTACTTTGCTGGCATCCTTCAATCCAAGGAAACTTTGTCAGCTTTTATTCTCCAAGCAGGCATCTTTGGACCCCCTCTCTTTATCTTTCTTCAGATCCTTCAGACAGTGGTCCCTATTATTCCCGGCGCCCTGACATCTGTAGCAGGTGTTTTCATCTACGGTCATATTATCGGGACTATTTATAACTACATCGGCATCGTCATCGGTTGTGCTATTATCTTCCATCTCGCCAGAATGTACGGACCTAAGTTCGTCCAATCCATGGTCAGTCAGAAGACCTACGACAAGTACATTGGCTGGCTCAATGAAGGCAAGCGGTTCGATCGCTTCTTTATCTTCATGATGATCTGGCCAGTTAGTCCCGCCGACTTCATCTGTATGCTGGCAGGTCTGACCAATATGACCTTCAAACGCTACATGACCATCATCATCCTCTGCAAACCTATCACCCTCGTCATCTACACCTACGGCCTGACCTATATCATCGATTATTTCTGGCAAATGGTCTAAAGCATGACACCACCTCCTAAAGACTAGGAGGTGGTGTTTTTGTAAAAAAGAGAACCTTAACCAATTTTTTAAATTACTCTATATATAGTTATCCCATTCCATCTATGAGCTCATATCAGTAAGTGTAGTAAGCACTGATACGTTTACATTCATTAATATAAATCTTCCAAACTTCTATATTCAACGACTTCATTTTTAATAACATTTTTTTCAAATTCAAAATGGTTAAGTGGGTTATCAATCAATACCAATCTTGGAATATCGTCGAGATTAGTGACTAGAGATAGAATAAAATCTGATTGATATTCCTTAGCTTTCTCAAATTCTTTGGAGGTCAAACGAATACGTCCTTTAGGTTTTCGGATACCTTTAACCTCAGCAAGGTATGAATGTTCTTGAACATCTACTTGGAAATCATATCCATCACCATAAAGACGGGCATCAGTCAATTGGCCACCTTGAAATTTTTCTTCCTTATCAAAATGGTGTATGAAATAATTCTCTGCTTCCATTCCAGTTTCTTGTAGGCGTTTGAATTTCGTTCGAATGATTGGCTTTTCAACGATGGTTATGCCTGTTTTCTTCCCTTCACTTGCAAGCAGCATTTTGACTATTTCTGCAAAACTGTGAACATCCTC
>CABKMC010000033.1 GCA_902373455.1 uncultured Streptococcus sp. | reverse complement strand
GGAAGCACGGATGCGTGCAGCCCTTTAAAGTGATTTAAAATCAGAAACAATTTGTTTCTGATTTTTTCTTTTTCAAAAATCGAAATGAAAAGCAGTTTACTGCGCCATTTTATGAAATCTATGATACAATATTTTAGAAAACAATAACTAGTAAGGAATGGAAAATGAAAAGAAAAATCTTCTTATTGGGTGCGCTTGTCTTGTGTTTGACGGGATGCGGTCAAAAAAAGCAAGTGAAAACGCCAACCTCAAGTGAGCAAAAAGCAATTAAAGCGAAAGCAGAACAGCTGCAAAAGGATAATAAGAGCATCTTGCAAAAGGCTGAAGAAAATCAAGTAGTTACAAGAACCTTTGTTTTTCCAAAAGATGACAAGGGGACACAACAGACGCAAATCGTAACCTACGTGGGGAACACCTTTAAAAAATTGGAGACTATCAATGTGACGGCGACCGATGAGGAGTTAAAAAAAGGGATCCAACAGGTTGGAGTCGAAGAAGCGCAAAAGCAATTGAGAGAATCTTTTAACAAGGATGATGCCTTTAAGGAAGCTTTGACAGTGCCAGGTTTCACAGCTGATTTGACCTTGGAAAATGAGAATGAATACAAGGTGACGATCACGTATGATTTTGAAGCGATGGATGTGAAGAAGGCTGAAGGGATGACCTACTTCAAAAACAATCACTTGCCGGAGTTGTTGAAGCTGACACCGAGCCAATTTGCAGACAATCTCATCAATGCTGGAGCGAGTGAGCAAAAATAAAAAACAGTTTAACTAAAAAAGCTCAATAATGCTTGAAAAAGCTGTAAAATCAAGGGCTTGACCATTGTGGAAACCCCTTGATTATGGTATAATAGTAGTATTCTAAGGAAAGAGGGTGTTCTTGTGGGATTTACAGATGAGACAGTACGTTTTAATCTTGATGATTCAAATCGTAAGGAAATTAGCGAGACCTTGAAAGATGTTTACTTGTCACTGGATGAAAAAGGCTACAATCCAATTAATCAAATCGTAGGATACGTACTCAGTGGTGATCCTGCCTATGTACCTCGTTATAATAATGCACGGAACCAAATTCGTAAATATGAACGTGACGAGATCGTGGAAGAATTGGTACGTTATTATTTGAAAGGGCAAGGAATAGACCTCTAATGAGAATTATGGGATTGGATGTCGGTTCAAAGACCGTCGGGGTTGCTGTGAGTGATCCTCTCGGTTTTACAGCTCAGGGTCTTGAAATCATTCAAATTGATGAGAACAAAAAAGAATTTGGCTTAGAACGATTAGCTGAATTAGTAGCTCAATACAAGGTAGACCGTTTTGTTGTGGGCTTGCCGAAAAACATGAACAACACAAGCGGACCGCGTGTGGAAGCCAGTCAGGCCTATGGCACGATGATTGCTGAAAAGTTTGGCTTGCCAGTCGACTACCAAGACGAACGGTTGACAACAGTTGCTGCAGAGCGGATGTTGATTGAGCAAGCAGACGTTAGCCGTAGCAAACGCAAAAAAGTTATTGATAAGTTAGCGGCGCAGCTCATTTTACAAAATTATTTAGATCGTAATTTTTAGAAAGAAAACGAGGAAGAATAGTATGGCACATGATCATAATCACGACCATGAAGAACGTGAATTAATCACATTGGTGGATGAACAAGGAAATGAAACCTTGTTTGAAATTCTTTTGACCATCGATGGCAAAGAAGAGTTTGGAAAGAACTATGTCCTTTTGATCCCTGCAAATGCAGAAGAAGATGAAAATGGCGAAGTTGAAATTCAAGCTTATTCATTTACAGAAAACGAAGACGGAACAGAAGGCGACCTTCAACCAATCCCAGAAGACTCAGATGCAGAATGGGATATGATTGAAGAAGTCTTCAACAGCTTTATGGAGGAGTAAAAACGTCCGGGGGACGTTTTTAGCCTTGCGCTAGAAACAAGGACCGCAAGTAAGTCTGGGAGACTATATCACCTCAACTCCTAGAAACTAGAAGGAGTTGAAACGTCCGGGGGACGTTTTTAGCCTTGCGCTAGAAAGCAAGATCGCAAGTAAGTCCGGGGGACTTGCTGTAAAAATAAGAAAGATATAACTACAAAAGAAAGGAGCGCAAACGTCAGAAGAGGTTTTGTCGCTTTTTTCTTTTAGGAGGAAGATGTGAATAAGATTGAGCAATGGATGAATAGTCGGATCGGTCTGAATTTCCGATCAGGACTGGATCGTATGGAGCAGGCGGTGACCCTTTTAGGGAGACCGGATAAGGCTTATCCGATCCTTCATGTGACAGGAACCAATGGGAAGGGATCGACGATCGCCTTTATGCGCCAATTGTTGATGGCTCATGGGAAGAAAGTTGGGACCTTTACTTCTCCTCATATGATCAGTATCCATGATCGGATTTGTATTGGGGATCAGCCAATTTCAGATGAAGATTTCACTCGGATTGGTCAAGAGGTGCAGCAGATGGAGCAGACCCTACTCCAAACTCAGGACCAACTCTCTTATTTTGAGATTATCTGCCTCATGGCCCTCTTGTATTTTAAGGAACAAGCTGTAGATGTGGTCTTATTGGAAGTAGGTATTGGTGGGCTTCTGGACACGACCAACGTAGTAACAGGAGAGATTGCAGTGATCACTTCGGTTGGCCTGGATCACCAAGAAACGCTGGGAGGGACGCTTGCGGCAATTGCCCAGCAAAAGGCGGGGATTTTTAAACAAGGTAAGCAAGCAGTGGTGGGCCCCTTATCTGATGAAGTTGCAGCCGTTTGTCATGAAAAAGCGGAGCAGTTGGCTGTGGATCTCCACGCCTTCCGGAAAGATTTTGGCTTAGAGCAGAATCGTTTTTGGAATGAAAGTGTGGAGCTTGACTTGCCCTCTCTTGGCTTGAAAGGCGATTACCAACGGGAAAATGCTGCAGTAGCTTTGGAGGCCTTTCTCCTATACATGAAAGGCGCGCATCAAGAAGTAGATAAAGAGCACATCAAGCAAGCTTTACAGGAGACACGTTGGCCGGGACGTCTAGAGTTGTTTGGTGACCAGGTGTATCTGGATGGCGCCCATAACCCTCACGCCATGCTACGTTTGATTGAGTTTGCAAAAAGCTTAGCCGGGAAACGCGTGAAGATTTTATTTGGAGCTCTTAAGCGAAAAGATTATAGTGGGATGCTCGAAACGCTTCAAACTGGTTTGCCAGAATCTGAATTGATTTTGACGACCTTCCATTACGGAGAAGTAGTGGCGCAGGGTGACCGCCAAGACCTGCCCTATGTGGCGGACTACAAGGCCTATATCAAAGAATTTATGGATCAGAGTCGTCCAGATGAAGTCTTATTTGTGACAGGATCTTTGTATTTTATTGCAGAAGTAAGGGCATTTTTATTAGAGGGTTAAACAATTGACCTAAAGACTTTCTTGGCGTATACTGGTGGTAGATAGATACGACGAAGGCGAAAGGAGTCGATTTTAATGAAAAAAATCATGTCTATACTGACCTTGGCGGTGGCCCTTTTCCTGACTGCTTGTAGCCAGCACGAACAACAGCAAAAAGTCTCGAGTAGCGCTAGCTCAAATTCATCTGAGACAGTGGCTTCGACAAATGAAAAGCCAGAGCAAGGGGTGTCCATAGATGGAAGCTATCGGGGACAGGATGAGGAGAATACAATTCTACTGGTTGTGACGGGTCAAAAAGGCACTTTTACAGTGCAAGACGCTGATGGAGAAGAAGAGAGAAAAGAGGTCAGTATTGATCCTGTCAATCAATCCATGCGTATAGGGGATGAGCCTTATCGCTATCGGATCGAAGGAGATCAGTTATCGCTAGAAGACTTGGAACAGGCAGAGGATGATCAAGGAATTATCGTTCTGACTAAGCAATAAGAGATAAAATATGAGAGACTAAAGACGGATCTGTAGTCTCTTTGTTTGTCTAGAAGGAATTTGGTTGGTCGTTGCATCGAGTAAAAAGAATTGGTATACTAGTAGAAAGAAAAAGGAGGATGCTGTGACCTTTCGAAAATTACGTCTTTTAATGTCTAAGTATGGATTTAGCATTTTGTTTATGGGCTTCGAACTATGGCTATCCTTTGCGGCCTTCTTTTGGCTCAATAAATGGTTCCCGCATTGGCTATCAGTTGCGGTCATTGGGGTCTTATATGTATCGACGATCCTAGCTATTGTTAACCGCAATACCCCTCCCGAAAATAAGGTGACTTGGCTCTTGATTGCGGTCATTCCTGTCTTTGGATCGCTCTTATACCTCATGTTTGGCGAGCGGCGTTTGTCCAAGAAGGAAATGATCCAGCTGAAAAATATGGAGTCCATGAAGTTTAGAGAGGATAACAGCCAGCAATTGCGTGAGGAGCTCAAGCAAGAAAGCAAGGCGGTCTATGGCTTGGTTAAGTCTATTTTATCCATGGACCACAATGCGGATCTCTACAATGGAACTGCGTCAACCTTTTATCCTCTAGGAGAGGACATGTATGCACAACTACTAGAGGATCTGCGAGCAGCGAAAAAATTTATCTTCATCGAGTTTTACATCATTGATGAGGGATTGATGTGGGATAGTATCCTAGAAATTCTAGAGCAGAAAGTGAAGGAAGGAGTTGAAGTCAAACTCCTTTATGACGATATTGGTTGTATGGCGACCTTGGCAGGAAACTATACCAAACGGTTGCGAAAGATGGGGATTGATGCCCATAAATTTAACAAGGTGATCCCCCGCTTAACGGTAGCTTATAATAACCGAGACCACCGAAAGATTCTGATCATTGATGGGCAGATCGGCTATACAGGTGGGGTCAATCTGGCAGACGAGTATATCAACCATATTGAGCGGTTTGGTCACTGGAAGGACAGTGCTATCCGCTTGGATGGACGGGCTGTTAAGGCCTTGACCCGACTTTTTCTCATGAACTGGTACATCAACCGTGGGGAAATCGAGGATTTTGACCGTTACCATATTGAAAACAAGGCGGTCGAAGGTGAAGGACTATACATTCCCTATGGAAGCGGTCCTAAACCGATTTACAAGTCGCAGGTTGGAAAGACGGTCTATCAAAATATGATCAACCAGGCGACAGATTACGTCTATATCACGACTCCTTACTTGATCATCGATTATGATTTGACAGAGGATATCCGCAATGCAGCCCTTCGTGGGGTGGATGTTCGTATCGTGACTCCGCATATTCCAGATAAAAAATTGATCCAAATCGTTACGCGTGGGGCTTATTTAGATTTGATGGATGCAGGAGTGAAGATCTATGAGTACACACCTGGATTTGTCCACAGCAAGCAAGTCCTAGCAGATGATGAAATGGCGGTTGTGGGATCGATTAACTTTGACTACCGTAGTCTGGTCCATCACTATGAAAATGCGGTCTGGATGTATCAAACGCCTGCTCTGAAAGAGATTCGAGCGGACTTTGACCACATCTTTGAAGTGTCTCAAGAGATCACTGAAGATACCTTCCGCTTTACATGGCACCAAAGTTTGATCAAGGAAATTATGCAATTATTCGCACCGATGTTGTAACAAGTGTGTGAAAACAGAGAAAAGAGTCAGAAGCTGAGAGGCCTGACTCTTTTTACCTATCACTATGTGACAAGAGGCTGACAGGGTCGGCAGAATTTGGTATACTAGAGAAGATAATGAGCTTTTTTCTAAAAGGAAAAGCAGAGGAATAGTGAAGAAAAGGAAAAAGAATGAGCGAAAAAGAGCAAGAAATGACTTCGAAAAAATTAGGGCTTCACGTGGGGGATAGTTTCCAGGATACACGTGAAATTCGCGAAGTGCTAGACAAGTCGGTCTTTCGCGAAGAAGAGCCTACGCATAGTCAGCAGACAGAAGTCTTAGAGGAGCCGGTCGCGTTGGATACATCTGAGTCAATTAGTGATGCGGAGCCAGCAGTGGAAGCAGGGCTAGAACCAGTAACAGAGCCTAAGCAAGAACCAGAACAGGAACCGGAGCAACCGCTCAGTCGGATGAGTCGCCGTTCTCGTAAATCGGGAGTTGAAGCGGCGAAAGCGGAAGCATCTAAGGTAGAAGAGAATACGGAAGAGCTAGAAGCGGATGTGGCAGTTGAGCCGATCCGCCGTCAATCCAAGCGTCCAGTGCCTCTAACGATTCCTTTTGTGTTGAGTCTTTTGATTAGTTTACTGCATGTCGGCGTGCCATTTTTAACCCGTTTTGCAACCGATCAGCAATCTCAAAACTTGTATGCTGGCTGGGCAATGACCAAGGGTCAAGTCCCGTTTGGTGATTTTTACGGGACCAATGGTCTGCTCTATTATGCGATCAACTGGTTGGGAAGCTTGGCGGGTGGACATTGGATCTTGATGATCCTCCAAGCGATTGCCCTCTTCTTTGCGGGTACCTATCTCTATCGGGTTGTGCGCTTGCTGGTGTCTGATAAAGATACAGCGAAGAATGTCCAGTTACTCTTTTATTTCTTGGTGCTAGGCCTTGGTTTTGGAGGAACTTATGTGACTCTCTTTAGTCTTCCAATCCTATTTGCCAGCATGAATTTCATTTTGGCTTATTTGATTGGGCATCGTAAGGATGAAGGCTTTATCCTTTATGGTGCGATTGCAGCTGTGGCTTTCTTGATTGATCCGATGACCAGTGCCTTGTTTTATTTGTTGGCCTTCCTTGGATTAACAGCCTTTAACATCAAGCAGAAGAGATGGGCGCGTGGCTTTTATCAACTGCTAGCAGCTCTCCTTGGTTTTTCACTCGTCTTTTATCCAATTGGCTATATCACCGTTTTAAATCAGACTTTTGGCTATGCCATTAACCAAGTAACCTATGTCTTTAATGCCTTGAATTTTAGCAATGGACAGACCTTCAGTAATGCCATTTATTATGGACTGTTGGCGCTGGCCTTTGGCCTAGTCTCTGCCTTTTTGATGTCTTTTACGAAGCAAAATAGCAGTGCTCGCCGGATCTTCCGCTTTATGGGATGGGCAGGTAGCTTGGTGGTCCTCATTGTGTCGATTGGTCTTCCTGAACAAGGCGCTTACCAATTGTTACCGATGTTGCCATTTGTTCTTCCTTTGTTTGCGATCTGGTTCTCACGAGATGGGGAAGAAAACGATGGGATCGAACGTCGTGGTCGGAAGAAGAAAAACAAGGAAGTTTGGGCCGCTTACTTTACGAGCCAAGTTTTCTTACCGCTAGTAGCCCTTGTCTATCTGTTGGCGAATCTAGTGGTTCAAGATGTCGTGCTTCAGTCTGGTCAATCGAGTGAACGGAGCGCTATTGCCAGCTACATTAAACATCACACCAAGTCGAAAGATACCATCTATGCTTGGGATACGACAGCTACTCTCTATCAAGAAAGCGATCGTTTGGCAGCTTCTGCCTTATTGACCCCAACGTCTTATCTGGGAATTAATGAAAATCGGACCAATGTGATCCAACAAATCGATCGGTCTGAACCCAAGTATATTGTGGTCAACAATCAGGTAGAATTGACCTCCAAAATGAAGGACTTGCTCAAAGAAAATTATCGTCTCGTTGAGAAGAAATACCGTCATTTCAAACTCTATCAACGCTCTTAAGAAAATCAATATCTTGTGCTTTAGAAAGTTTTTTATAAAATTTTCCACAAGATATTGATTTTTATTTTTGGAGTGGTATAATACAACTTGTATGTAAATAAATGAAGAGAGGCATGTTTGGTATGATCACCTTGAGAGAAGAAAAACTGAGAATGGCCCCGGATATTTTTGTTGAAAAACGAGATGGCCGTCGTGTTCCATTCGATGTTGAAAAAATTTATAAAGCCTTGTTGAAGGCGACAGAAGAAGTGACTTCTCTCACTCCCGTGATGGAAGCCAAACTAGAAGCCATTGTCGATCGTGTGATCGCAGAGATTTTGGAACGTTTTCCAAATGGCGTGAAGATCTATGAGATTCAAAATGTCGTCGAGCATGAATTGCTTCAAGCTAATGAATATGCGATTGCAGAGAGCTACATTACTTATCGCACCCAGCGTGATTTTGAGCGCTCAAAAGCGACGGATATCAACTTTACGATTGGCAAACTCCTCAATAAGGACCAAGCCGTCGTCAATGAAAACGCCAACAAGGACAGTGATGTCTTTAACACGCAACGGGACTTGACAGCAGGGATTGTTGGTAAGTCTATTGGTCTCAAAATGTTGCCCAAACACGTAGCCAATGCCCACCAAAAAGGGGATATTCACTACCATGATTTGGACTATAGCCCTTATACACCGATGACCAACTGCTGTTTGATCGATTTTGAAGGCATGCTCAGAAATGGCTTTAAGATTGGGAATGCAGAAGTAGAAAGTCCTAAGTCCATCCAAACTGCGACGGCTCAAATCTCGCAGATTATTGCCAATGTAGCCTCTAGTCAGTACGGGGGCTGTTCAGCTGACCGGATCGATGAGGTCCTGGCCCCTTATGCAGAAAAGAACTACCAAAAACACTTGGCAGATGCCAAAGAGTGGGTGCTTCCTGAAAAGCAAGAGGACTATGCTTGGAGTAAGACTCAAAAAGACATCTATGATGCCATGCAATCGCTAGAATATGAGATCAATACCCTCTTTACTTCAAACGGACAAACTCCTTTCACTTCGCTTGGTTTTGGTCTTGGAACCAATCGCTTCGAACGGGAAATCCAAAAGGCGATTCTGGAAATTCGGATTAAGGGTCTTGGATCGGAACATCGGACAGCCATTTTTCCAAAATTAATCTTTACCCTCAAGCGGGGGCTCAACCTAGAGCCTGGAACGCCTAACTATGATATCAAGCAATTGGCCTTGGAATGTGCTACGAAACGCATGTATCCAGATGTCCTCTCTTATGACAAGATTGTAGAATTGACAGGCTCCTTCAAGGTTCCGATGGGATGTCGCTCTTTCCTTCAAGGTTGGAAGGACGAGAATGGTGTGGAAGTCAATTCTGGCCGGATGAATCTTGGAGTCGTGACGGTCAATTTACCTCGAATTGCCTTGGAATCTGGCGGAGACAAGGAGAAGTTCTGGCAAATCTTTAATGAACGGATGAATATCGCTGAAGATGCCTTGGTTTACCGGGTGGAACGCACCAAAGAAGCGACACCAGCCAATGCACCGATTCTCTACCAATATGGCGCTTTCGGAAAACGCTTGGGCAAATATGACCAGGTAGATCAGCTCTTCCGTCATCGCAGAGCAACTGTTTCTCTTGGCTATATCGGACTCTATGAAGTTGCAACCGTCTTTTATGGTCCAAATTGGGAAGACAATCCAGAAGCCAAACAATTCACGATCGATATCATCAAGGATATGAAAGCGCGCGTGGAAGAATGGTCTGACCAGTATGATTACCACTTCTCTATTTATTCGACACCGTCAGAAAGCTTGACAGACCGCTTCTGTCGCCTGGATACGGAGAAATTTGGTAAGGTTCCGGATATCACAGACAAGGAATACTACACCAATAGTTTCCACTACGATGTTCGTAAGAACCCAACCCCATTTGAGAAGTTGGATTTTGAAAAAGTTTATCCTGAAGCTGGGGCGTCTGGTGGCTTTATCCACTATTGTGAATACCCTGTGCTCCAACAAAATCCAAAAGCCCTTGAAGCGGTTTGGGATTATGCCTATGACCGGGTCGGTTATCTTGGGACTAATACGCCGATTGACCGTTGTTACAAGTGTGATTTTGAAGGAGATTTCACACCGACTGAGCGCGGATTTGCTTGTCCAAACTGTGGCAATAGCGATCCGAAAACGGTCGATGTGGTCAAACGGACCTGTGGTTATCTAGGAAACCCTCAAGCTCGTCCGATGGTCAATGGCCGTCATAAGGAAATCGCTGCGCGTGTCAAACACATGAACGGGTCTACCATCAAGTATGGTGGACATGAAGTGACAGATTAGAAAAGGACATTATGGGAAAATACCAATTAGATGATAAGGGCAAGGCTCAGGTGCAACGATTCCACGAGAAGCATTCAACAGGTGGAGTCAATAAAAAAGACCGAGTAGCTAGCCTAAGAGAGCAATTTTTAAACAAGAACA
>CABKMC010000032.1 GCA_902373455.1 uncultured Streptococcus sp. | reverse complement strand
AACTGTGCGGAGGTGGGACGACGAAATCGAATTCTAACGAATTACCGATTTCTGTCCCACTCTCTCTTTCTTACAATTCAGCAATTTGGTTCAAATTCACTTCTGCAACCGTATCGTTACCGAACATAGAAATGACCATTTTCACCTTGTTGTTATCAATTTCAGTGATCTTACCAGTATAGTCTGTGAAGGCACCGTCGATGATGCGAACTGTGTCGCCCACCTTGACATCCAAATCAAACTCTTGAACGGTTTGACCCATAGAGAGCAAGATGCTGCGGATTTCTTCTTCCAACAATGGAGTTGGTTTTGAACGGTTCCCGTGGGATCCAACGAAACCAGTAACGTTCGGTGTATTCCGAACGACAAACCACGCTTCATCTGTCATGACCATTTCTACCAAGACATAACCTGGGAAGCGGTTTTCTTCGATTTCTTTGGTTTTACCGTTTTTCTCAACTTGTACGGTTTGAGTTGGAATCTCTACACGCAAGATGTTTTCTAACATATTGTAAGTTTGCGCACGTTGCAAAAGATTCTCTTTTACCTTGTTTTCATATCCTGAGTAGGTTTGTAGTACAAACCAGCCTTTATCAAAACTGTCCATTTGGGCATCCTTTCTTTCTGTTTAGCCTGCTCGAGCTTTTGTGAACATACTAAAAAAAGCCTCTTGGCTTTCCTTTTCCTAGCTTCATTATACCACATTTTGCAGGAATGCAAAGAGGTTTGCTGATTTATTTTTTAGAAAAGACTACAAAAAGTGGGAGTGGGAAAGAACTCTGACTTGTTAAAAAGAGTTCGTTTTCCCACCCCCGCACAGTTGATTAGGCCATCTTTGAAGCTTAAAAAGCGAACAAAGATGCCAATTAACCACTGCGTATTGCAGTTATTCCTATCAAAAATCAAAGGCTGGACAGTTGTTGCCCAGCCTCATGGCTTCTTTTCTTAAAAGAAATTGATCATGTGCAATAGGCCACGTGCAATGACTTTGTCGAACAAATAAATCAATGCAACAAAGAAAGCGGTGTACTCAATCACTGAGATAAAGTTTTTCCATCTTTCCTTGCGATTTGGCCAAGTTGTATCTTTTAGTAAGACGAAAATATCTTTAATGAATTTCACAACTCTCTCCTATCGTGTTTCTTTATGGATGGTATACTTACTGCAATGTTTGCAGAATTTATTGACTTCTAGACGTGTTGGTTTTGGCGTCCCACTCAACTTAATGGAGTAATTGCGTGACCCACAAACCGTACACGCTAGACTTGCTTTTTTTAATGCCATAACGCCTCCGTTCACCCCATTATAGCAAGTTTTCCACGTTTTGACAAGAACAGAAAATCTCCTGTCAAGAAAAAAGCAAATCTAAAGCGTTATCACTCTGGTTTTCTCCTCATTTTTGGTAAAATAAAACAAAAGGAGACGAATATGAAAAGTGATCATCTAAAAGAAAGTAGAAATATCGAAGACCGCCGAGGGCAAAGCTACTCCCAGTCTTCAGGCAATAGTAATCTTGGCGGAGGCATTTTACAGATCTTACTATCGCCGGGGAGCTTCAAAAGTAAGATCGTCCTCATCCTTCTTCTGGTTCTTCTAGGAGGTGGTGGCGCTAGCCTTGGGGGTCTCTTTGGAAATGGGACTTCTTCTCAACCTTACCAATCCACCCAAGTCACGCGCACCAACAAGACCCATGTCGACGATGCAGATGCCGAGTTCGTCAGCAAGGTCCTTGGAACAACAGAAGATCATTGGCACAAGGTCTTTCAAGCTGAAGGACGTACTTACCATGAGCCCAAACTAGTCTTCTATACCGTACGGACACAGACAGGCTGTGGGGTTGGGCAAGCATCGGCTGGTCCTTTCTACTGTCCAACCGACAAAAAGATTTATTTGGATATGAGCTTCTACAAGGAATTAACAACCAAATACAAGGCTAGCGGTGACTTCGCCATGGCCTACGTGATCGCTCACGAAGTCGGCCACCACGTGCAAAATGAGCTGGGAATCCTTGGCAAATACCATCGGATGCAACAAGGCCTTTCTGAAAAGGAACGAAATGCTATCAGTGTCCGCATCGAGCTACAAGCCGATTACCTAGCCGGTGTCTGGGCCCGCTCCATTCAAGACCGAAATC
Source organism: uncultured Streptococcus sp. (assembly GCA_902373455.1). Lineage (GTDB taxonomy): Bacteria > Bacillota > Bacilli > Lactobacillales > Streptococcaceae > Streptococcus. The sequence goes on along the minus strand of CABKMC010000032.1, from coordinate 8,158 downwards.
TTCTAGATATCGGCGATATCGAAGAAGCCATGAATGCAGCCCATTCCGTCGGCGACGACACACTCCAGGAGCAAGCCTACGGCTACTCGGTGCCAGATAGCTTTACCCACGGAACTTCAGAGCAACGCATGCGCTGGTTCAAACGGGGCTACCAGTACGGGGATCTCCAACACGGCGATACCTTTAGCTTGTCAGATAGTGAACTATAAACAAAGATCTATTCGGAAATCCTTCTGAATAGATCTTTTAGAATATAGACAAATTGCATTTTACATAAAACAACCTAAGTGACGTTGAAAAATTAAAATAATTAATACTATTAGGATCATCTCAACAGAAACTTTCCGCCGTGAGAAAAGTGCTAGAAACAGGATTGTTTCTAGCACTCGGGAGTTTTGGAACCTTAGGTCCAAAACTAAGTCATGGAACTTCTTCGAAGTTCGCTGACGTCCGTACTCACCTAAGGAAAGTTTCTAAGGAGACTTTGTCTTCAATCTGCAAAAAACGATTCAGAAATTCTTCTGAATCGCTTTTTTGTTTAGAAACCAAGCCAGCCTTTGAAGGTATCCCAAGCGTTTTTCGCTTTTCCTGGGATATCGGCCTCGTCGATTGCTTTTTTCGCATCATCGACCATATTCGACGCCTTTTCTTTGACATCCTCAAAGAAACCTTTGTCTTCTTTGCTGTCTGTCTCTGTAGTTTCTTCTCCGACTGGCGCAATGCCATTTTCAGCATAAGAGTTCTTCACCGAATCAAACTGGGTACCGTCTGTATAAGGCAGGACACTGTTGGCAACATTGCGGAAGATCTCTGACGCCGTTCCGGCACTACTATCGGTCAGGTAATGACCTTCATCGGTCGTTGGGAAACCAAGCCATTGACTGATGACCACATCTGGCGTGTAGCCGATCACCCATTGGTCTCCAGAGAGGTCCTTGTTAAAGCTGGTCTCTGTCGTACCGGTTTTCCCTGCCATGGTATAGCCATAAGGCGCAGCATTGACCCCCGTACCATTACTGAAGGTTCCCAACATCATATTGGTCATCTTATCCGTTGTGGATCCACTAAGTACCCGGGTCGATTTCTGACTGTGGCTCTTGACCACTTGGCCACTGGCATTTTCGATCTTGGTAATGAGGTGGGCATCATTCATGACCCCGCCATTGGCGAAGGTTCCATAGGCTTGGGCCATCTGCATCGGATTGGTTGTCACACCAGCTCCCAAGGCAACAGCAAGCGACTTGTCCACCTTGTCCATGTTGAGACCGAATTTTTTTCCGTACTCAAAGACCGTATTGAGGCCCAATTCATTAGCGGTCGCTACTGCTGGAAGGTTGAGGGATTCTGCCAAGGCCTGGTACATTGGTACCGTTGGGCTCGACTGGATTCCTGCATAGTTATTGACTTCATAACTTCCGTATTGGGTGGTACTATTATCCAGTTCCTTATTGGTCGACCAACCTTCTGCAACAGCTGGGCTATAAACCACTAAAGGTTTGATGGTCGATCCCGGACTACGAGCAGCTTGGGTCGCATAGTTGTAGGTCCGAAATCCTGGATTTTGATCGCTTCCGACACGACCTACGAGAGCCCGAACTCCACCAGTCTTAGGATCAAGGGCCACACTACCGGACTCTGCGCGCGTGCCGTCTTCCGCTACCGGGAAGAGGGCTGTATTGTCATAGATTACCTGCATGCTTGCTTGGTAATTTTGATCCAGCTCGGTGTAGATCCGGTAGCCATTTTTGACAATATCTTCTTCGGTGAGACCGTATTCGTTGACCGCTTCATTGATGACCGCATCAAAATAGGATGGGTAGCGGTAGTCCTCTGACTTGCCTTCATAGGCATCGACTAGCTGGCCATGGATATCAACAGCAGCAGATTGATCGGCTGTTGCCTGGTCAATATAGCCAGCCGCTACCATATTTTGAAGGACCGTATTGCGGCGGTTGGTCGCATTCTCTACTGAATAGAGCGGGTTATAGATCTCCGGTCCCTTGAGCATGCCTGCGAGAACCGCTGACTGATCTAGGCTTAATTGACTGGCTGAAACCCCAAAATACTTTTTGGAAGCATCCTCAATTCCCCAAACCCCATTTCCAAAATAGGCATTGTTGAGGTACATGGTGAGGATCTCTTTTTTACTGTATTTTTTATTGATTTCAAGTGCCAGGAAGAATTCCTTGGCCTTGCGCTCCACCGTCTGGTCCTGGGACAGATAAGCATTTTTAGCTAGCTGCTGGGTGATGGTCGATCCACCACCTGAGCGACCCAAAGTCAAAATGGCTAAGAAGAAGCGACCATAGTTGATCCCACTATTCTTGTAAAAGCTCCGGTCCTCTGTTGCGACCACGGCATTTTGCAGATTCTCACTAATGGCATCGAGTTCGACGTAGGTTCCTTTTTGTCCGGTCAAACTTCCAGCCTGGTCCCCATTCTTATCATAGATAATGGTGGTCGCCTTCAGTGCATTCTGCAAATCTTTGACGTTGGTCGTCTTAGCAAGGTAGAAGAGATAGCCCCCTGTCAAGAGGCTAAAGCCTAGCCCAATGATCAGGAGAATCTTGGTCAAATGGAATCTGCGCCAAAAACGACGGAAGGGATGCTGAGAGAGAGGTTTGCTTCTGTGCTTGCCCGAGCGGCTATAAGTTGGCTCCACTGTCTCTTCCGGCAATTCCGTGTCGGGCACTTCTTCTGCCACTGCTTTAGGCGGATGATCCTTTCTAAAAAAAGTGATCAGGTTTTCAAATAATTCTTTTATTCTATTCATACCTGTTATTGTAACACCTTATCCTTGTCCTAGCAAGAAAAGATAGCTCCTAGCTATTTCTCATTTAGTTTTCTTTAAGCTTAGATTTTGCTACAATAGGGTCATGAACTATCAATTTACCATTCCAGAATCCTTTCCCCAAATGACTGTGAAAGAGCTCCTTGAAGACTACTTCCTCATCCCCCGTAAGATCCGGCATTTTTTACGGGTCAAAAAACACGTCTTGGTGAATGGAGAGACCATCAACTGGCAGAGCCCCGTTCAAAAAGGGGATCAGATCCAGCTGATCTTTGACGCAGAGGATTACCCTGAAAAAGAGCTCCTTGAAGGAGACCCCAGTCTCGTCGAAGAACTCTATCAGGATGAGCACGTCATCATCGTCAATAAGCCCGAAGGCATGAAAACCCATGCCAACGAACCGATGGAAATTGCTCTTCTCAACCATGTTTCCAGCTATGTTGGATCTACCTGCTACGTCGTGCACCGGTTAGATAAGGAAACCAGTGGAGCGATTTTATTTGCCAAGAATCCTTTTATCCTGCCTATTCTCAACCGAATTTTGGAAGATAAAAAAATCCAACGCGAGTACTGGGCCTTGATTCAAGGAAGTTTAGCGCAAAAGACCATTGTCTACAAGGATAAAATCGGACGCGATCGCCACGATCGGCGCAAGCGCCTGGTCGATCCACGTAAGGGGCAGTATGCAGAAACTCAGGTGACGCAACTGAAAAAAATCGGGCCAAACAGCCTGGTCAAATGCCAGCTCAAGACGGGCCGTACCCATCAGATCCGGGTTCATCTCTCCCATCATGGGCACCCGATTGTCGGGGATCCTCTCTATAACCCTGAACGCGGAGAGCGACTCATGCTCCATGCCCATCGCTTGACCTTCACCAATCCATTAACGCTTGAAACCATCCAAGTCGAGGCGCCTTCCAAGAGTTTTGAAGAAGGGTTGAGAAAATGAGAAAAGAACCGAAATAGTCTTCTTAGAGACTTTCCTTAAGTGAGTACGGACGTCAGCGAACTTCAAAGAAGTTCCATGACTTAGTTTTGAGCCCCTTCGCTCTTTAATTTCTAGGCTCAGGCTAAAACAGTTTCCCAAACTGTTTTACTCTCAAAACTCCCGAGTGCTTGAAATTCTAATATTTCAAGCACTTTTCTCACTGCGTAAAGTCTCCAGTCATAATCGAATATTTCAAAAGATAAAAATCATTTTAAACAATTGACAGAATCTCTCATTTTATTTTAAAAACTTATCTGCATTCAAAAAAGAAGCCACCGGGCTTCTTTTTTATTATTGATAGCGAGGACTTGCAAATCCACGAATATTGCCATGTCCAATCCGATACGTATTGCGACGGACTTGGTCGTTAGAGTTTCCTTCAATGGTATGAATGAACCCATTTGAGACACTCTCAACAATTCCGATGTGATCCGCAAAACCATTGTTTTGCTGGCTATTTTGATCCCAGTTAAAGGTGATGATGTCCCCTGCTTTTGGTGTAGAGGTACCATCTTCATTCCAAATGCCCAAACGTTTGAAAATCTGAATGTGACGTTCGACTCCGCATTCACGGCCAATCAAACCACTCAAGCCCTCACGCTGGAAGACCGTTGTGACAAAGATATCACACCAATCATCAGAATTTTTCACAGCGTATCCAACTGGTAGGGGACGTACGCTATTGTAATCATTGACCAATTGATGATGAGCCGCACTTCCGCCACGAACACCGACAAGACTTGCTGCAGCTCGTAAGACACGGTCCCGTTGCCCATTCATTACACGAGGACTAAAAGCAGTTTGATCTACTGTCGCACGAGGATGAAGGGCTGTTTGACCGAGGTTAAAGCCTTCAACGCCACCATCGACATAGTCCACATAGACGTGAGTCGTATAGTTGCCTGATTGGTACTGGTGATTGGCTGTAGAAACCTGCACTTCTGTGTGCATACCATAAGGTGCTGTTGAATACCAGAAGAGATTTTCCTGATGAGCTTGAGACCACGCAGCGACACGGATGTTCTTAATCTGACGACCTTGAGGCGCTTGATCCACCGTTACTGTATAAGTTCCAGCACCAGAATTAACATTCTTGATGTAGGCCTGTGTTTTTGTCTTAGCATTACGGAATTCGACGTCTGTAGTTGTCCCACCAACACCGACTCGTGTGCCATCATTCTGAATGTAGTATAGGTGAACAAAGTACTTCCCAGTAGAATTTTTATGGTCACTAACCTTCACAGAAACCTTGTAGTCTCCGTTCGCTTGGCGAGTTGCTTCGTACCAACGAAGATCGTCCTGACCATCCTTGTCAGACCAAGTTGGGACTTGAACTGTTCGCACGCCTTTAGGGCTGTAGACATCTTTAATAATGACGTCAAAAGTTCCCGTATCTTTGTTGTTGTTAACTATTGAAATCGTACCAATTGGTTTGTTATGCTTAACATCCACCACCGTTTCAGTGATATAATGGTGTTGATTTTTGTTATCAACGATATAGAGGTCAGCACGATAATTGCCAAGCGAATTCTTGTGCTCATCGGACTTGATGGTAACACGATAGCTACCGTCTGGTTGTCGAGTCGCTTTGTGCCAAATAAGATCATCTTGGCCATTCACAAGACTCCACGATGGAACTAAGACTTCTTTAATCCCATTTGGAGCGGAAATATTACGAACAACTGCATCAAAAGTTCCCAATTCAGCATTATTATTTTCAATAATGAGACTTGCAGTCGGACGAGTTTGGGTAACTTCTACCACTTTTTCCGTTAGATAAAAAGGAGTATTAGAATTATCTACAAGATAAGCATCAGCACGATATCTCCCTGTAGAGTTCTTATGATCTGTTGCCTTAATCGTCACGCGGTAAGAACCATCGGCTTGACGAGTAGCCTTATGCCAGATGAGGTCGTCCTGACCACCAGCAAGACTCCATGATGGAACCAAGATGTCTTTAACGCCATTTGGCGCAACAATGTCACGAACAACTGCATCAAATGTCCCTGCTACAGTATCGTTGTTTTCAATTGAAAGGACACCTCTTGGCCGTGTGTAATCAACAGCTACTACTTTTTCAGCAATGTAGTGACGATTATTTGAGTTGTCTACAACATAAGCATCTGCTCGGTATTTCCCTTTATTCCCTTTATGTTCGGTTGCCTTAATGGTGACACGATAGCTACCATCACTTTGCTTAGTTGCTTTATGCCAAATGAGGTCATCTTGACCATTCTCTAAACTCCATGACGGAACCAATACCTCTTTCACACCATTTGGAGCGACAATGTTTCGAATAACCGCATCAAATGTCCCTGCTACAGTATTGTTATTCTCAATTGAAAGGGCACCACTTGGTCGTGCATAATCAACAGCAACAATCTTTTGAGATAGATACTGGGCTCTCCCTTTTTTATCAATTACATAAGCATCTGCCCGGTAATTCCCAGTGGAATCTTTGTGATCGGAGGCTTTAATTTTCGCACGATAAGAGCCGTCAGGCTCTCTCATAGCTTTATGCCATATCAGATCATCTTGACCGTTTTCAAGGCTCCATGTTGGAACAAGAACTTCTTTCAAACCATTTGGGGCTTCAATATCACGAACAACTGCGTCAAACGTTCCTGCCACCGGATTGTTATTCTCGATTAAAAGTGTCCCACTGGCTTTTGCTTCTGTAGTGGGAATCGTTCCACTTGTTGTAGCACTTGTATGTTCTTCTTTTCTATTGGAAGAGAGACTTGTAAACACAGCGGAAGATGGAGATTCTGTTTCGATCTTTTCTTCAGCAACATATTCCGCAAATTCAGCGTTATTTTTAGCAGTTTCGTTCCGGTATGCTTCTGTATCAGCCTTTTTCTCTATTGCCACTGATCTTTCAGCATGTATTCCTGTATTCTCTGTATTTGACGAGGTTTCTGCCTTTAAAACGATTGTGGCAGTTTTTTCAAATGTTTGGTCAGATGAAGTTTGTTCATCAGCCTTGACCTGTTGCGTTGAAAAGGCCAATAGTACCGTTGCACTCGCATAAAAAATAAGATCTTTCTTTTTCATATAAACTTCCCTTTATACAAATTTTATACGTTAATCATTTTACCACACGGTTTCAGAGATGAAAAGTTTTAAATGGCAAATTTTTAAAATTAGTGATTTTTTTTGAAACACAAAAAAGAAGTCCTTCTGACTTCTTCTGACCTTATGCTAAATGCTCTAAAGCTGTCTTTAAATAGTGACCCTCTCGGATTTCCTGACCGACACGCTTGGCATTGTCCACCAAGTCTTGGTAATCAGCATCTGAAAGATTGTCGATTGTCTCCTTCAAGTCATGAAGCGACTCTACTGCAATCCCACAGCCCTTCTCAAGCACAAAGTGAGATAAGGCTGACTGTTTCCACACTACAAGCGGGAAGTCCGATGCTAGATAAAGCGACGCCTTGTGAGAGTTGTTGTAGCGAAGGTACTCGCCAAAAACACCACTACAAGTTTCTGCACTATCCCCATCCCAGACTAGTCCAAAACCACCCTCAAGGGCTGCAGGAAGTTCATCCGGTAGGAAGGAACCAAAGTAGGTCTCGTTTTCAAGTGCTCTACTCTCGTCAAAACCTACACCATAAAGGTTATAGACAGGTTCTGCAGGAAGTGAGTAAAGATAGCCAGCTTTTTCTTGTGCCAAATTGCCAGCTACAATGATTGGCTGGTCTTTTGTTTGGCCACTCTTTTCTTGAAAATCTGGAATCAAATAATCAAAAATTCCAAGACTCACAATCTTATCTTCTGCAACTCCTTTATTTACCAAAATAGATTTCATAATAGGATTATGGGCAATGAGGCCATCAGGTATATTAAGAAAACTTGACTCCTGAAAATGCATACGAATTTTATATCTCAAAGCTAACGAATTCAAGTTACCATTTCGTAGCACCTCTAGATCATGAATCAAAAGGTAGACTTTTACCCCTCTTTTTTGTATTTTCTTAATTAGATGTGTTGTAAAAAAGCTGTGATGAAGCATTGGAAATTGGATTAGCAACTCATCTCCTTGTTGCAATTGATCTAAAGCCCGACCAAAAGCCTTTGATTTATGAAGCTGTGCCTTAAGTGTACTCATCTCGTACCAATTGTCAACCGATAAGATAAGAGGTTCAAATCCTTGGCTTCTTACTATAGATTCAACATCATTACGTGCCTTATTACCTGCATTTTTAACATTGTTATCATGTAAAAAATCTTCTTTTAAATAGTATTTCATATGTTCTTTCTCATTTTTCAAATGCTGATTTTTCAGGATAGCGTTCTTCCAAAATTTCCTTAAAACGAATGATATCCTCCTCTTTAAAGTCAACTTCATCATTCACACAAAGCAATTTTTTGTGTTTATC
>CABKMC010000031.1 GCA_902373455.1 uncultured Streptococcus sp. | reverse complement strand
CTAACGAATTACCGATTTCTGTCCCACTCTCATATTTTTTTACCAAAAAAAGAGCCAGTAGGCTCTTTTTACTTATTCTTCTGTCACAAATTGACTGAGGACACCGTTGACAAATCGTGAAGAGGTTTCATCCGAAAAAGCCTTGGCCAATTCCACCGCTTCATTGACTGCGACGATCTGTGGTGTATCAAACTCTGTCATTTCGTAAATTCCCAGACGAAGGATGTTTTTCTCTACCAAGGTCAAGCGCTCAACAGTCCAGCCGGTTTTCAAATGTTGACCGATTTGCTGGTCCAGTTGATCTTTGGATTGGTAGACACCCGTCACGAGATTCATGAGAAAGGCAGGAAGATCGACTTCTTTGTCTTCTGCTAGGTCCTTATCATGTAGATAAGCAAAACGACAAGCTTCAACAATGTCTCCATCGTATTCCAAGGCCATCAAGGCTTGGAAGGCGCGCTCACGCAAATCTCGACGTGATTCTAATAAAATTTCATCAGTCATTGAGGAAGTCCTCATTAAACAAATCTTTCAAGTCTGGTTTTGGAGATTTTTCCGTTGCGATACCAACAACGTGAATGTTGACAGCATCCAAGGTTACATCTGCCATATCATAAACTGCAGACTTGACCGCTTTTTGAATGGCTACAGCGACAGATGGTACAGCCACTCCATATTCTAAATAGAGATAGATGTCTACTGAAACTTGACCATCTTCTTCTGTATGAAGGTAGACGCCACGTCCAAGGGAGCGTTTGGATAAGCTATCTGAAACACTCTTGTTTTCAAGCGAATAGACACCCTCTACTTTTGCTGTCGCAATCGCAATAATTTTTTCTAATACACGTGGTGCAATAACGATGTCACCAAATTGTTCAGTTGCCATAGAAGTTCCTTTCTATTTGACACCCTGAGATGTCTCTTATGCACGAGAAACGTAAGTTCCTTCAGTAGTGTTAATGACCAATTTTTGTCCAGCTTCGATGAAGTCAGGAACGTTTACGACCAAACCAGTTTCCATTGTAGCAGGTTTACCAGAACCAGTCACTGTAGCACCTTTGATAGATGGTTGAGTTTCTGCAACAGTCAATTCAACAGTTGTAGGAACTGTTATACCGATGACTTCGCTTCCGTAGAATTGAATTTTTACTTCTGAGTTTTCAAGGATATAAAGCAATTCTTGTTCTACATTCACAACTGGAATTTCATATTGGTCATATGTTTCAGTGTTCATGAAGTAGGCTGTATCATCCATTTTGTACAAGTATTGAGCTGGAACAGTTTCGATAATCGCTTGTTCAAATTTTTCTTCTGGACGGTAGCTTGTATCAAATGTTGAACCAGTACGGACATCACGCAATTTCATACGCATGATGGTGTTTCCTTTACCTGGTTTGTGGTGGCTAGCTTCCAAAACGCGGATCAATTTTCCATCAGCTGTTTCAAAGGTCATACCAGCTTTCAACTTACTTGCTTCAATCATGTTTTATTACCTCTTTTTTAAAAATAGATTACTCTTTATTGTAACACACTATTTGATTTTTCTCAAACAGCAATTTTCTCTTTTTAGGAAGGCTAGAAGGCGGAGAGAGATTGTAGGAACGAGTCCTTAGAATCTCTATATCTCCAACTCCATCTTCACTATTCCTTATTGGTCTACAGGCACAATATTACCATCCGCATCTGTGGTGACATGGACATATTTTCCATCTACTTCAATGTAGAAGGTATGTGGCTTGTCTTGAGCTGGAGAGGCTTGTTTTTGAAGGTCATTACCAAGGGCTTGACCCAAGTTCATCCCCATGATCATGTTCATGCCATTGCCACCTTCATTTTTAGCAGCTGCGACCAAGGCTTCATTGCGAGCACGACGTTCTTCGATTTCAATGGTATTGTACTTCATCGCTGCCAATTCACTGTCCAGTTTATTGACCTTGGCCATACTGTCTGCATCGTAGCTCAAATCTTCGATGAGGACATTGGTTAATTCGATACCATATAATTCTGTCCACGTTTTATTGACTTCGCGTTTTGCTACTTCATTGAAGACGTCTTGGTCCGCATTGATATTGTAAATATCCGCCTTATTTTCAGCCGTATATTTTGAAATGGCCACTGCAATTTTTGGTGCCAGATTTTGGCGCAAGGTTCCCTGAGCCACATCTTCCAAGGTAAACGGCTTATCTGCAGTGATTTGGCGACTAACTGCACTGATGTAAAAGAGTACAGGATCTGCTACTTTAACATCATAAAGACCATAAAAACGAATGCTAAGAAGTTGTTGGTAACGGTCGCTAAAGTACTCGACTGGATTTTGAGTGCCAAATTTATTTCCTGTAAAAGGTTGCATCCGCACAAAAATAATTTCTTGTTGGGTGACCACTTGGCCTCCAAATGAGAAACGATTCTTGAACTGATCCCACGTTCCTTTAACGCCCCCCTTTTCAAACAACCAGGCATTTTCACCGGCTTGCCATTCGTGGCTTCCTGCTTCTAGAAGGTCTCCTAGAAAAGTTCCATTATTGACCAAGAGAGCAACATAGCCTTGAGGAACAATGACAACAGAGCCATCTGTCAATAGACCTGTATTTTGGTTGCTCTGGCGAGAGCGCCCATCTGGATCTTTGGTCAAGAGCTGTCCCTTAATGGCCAAAGCTGTTGCTGGAACAGCTTCTGGCAAGGTAATGGCTTCCTTAAATTTACTATCTTGAAAACTTGAAATGCCCGCTGAAAGGGCTGCTTTAATAAATCCCATACATTCTCCTATCTGTAGAATTCAATTTCATCCACAACTTCGTAGACATCCAAGACCCAATCTTTTGGATTGTGCTTCAAGGATGCTTGGCAATATTCACACTTGTCGATTGAATCAATCGTCAATGGCGCACCACAGTTCGGACAATGATCACTAACGACTTCTGAATTCTTAATGATCTCTGTCTGAGCTCCATGTTCACGGAGGAAGACCATGCGGTAAACGGTAAAGAGATCTTTGGTTGGATCCCCTTCGATCACACGGCCCGTTTCATCATTTCGGATGTAATCTCTCATCGTCGATGACAGAATGACTTCGATGCGGTCATTACCTTCTGGATTTTCGATAAAGTCTTTGATCTTTGAATCTTCCACACGCACGCGCTCTAGAACATTGGTTGTTTTGGCACGAATATGCTCTTGCAACTGCGTCAAGTGCTGCTCATAAAGACTCGTACTTTCTAAATTCCGTACGGAATTCCAATCTTTTTCTGTCCAAGCAGACTGCAATTGAAGATAAACCAGCTTGACTTGCGACAAGAAGCGGTCTTCATCAAACATTGGATCCAGTTTACGGATGCGGCGAATCGCTTCATAGTTGTTTTCAATTGGTCGACCGGCCCGCTCTTCGGTTGTCCGTTTTGGACCACTATTTGAAGAGAATGATTCATCACTATCATTAGCCTCTTTTGCAATATTATAGATAAATCCAATCAATCCAACGATAGCAAAAACTGCCACTACACCACCAGAGTCTGTTCCAGAACTAGAACTGTAGCTACTGGATCCACCAGACCAGCTGCTGCCACCAGACCAACTACTTCCGCCATCGGACCAGCTACTGCCACTATCGGACCAACTGCTACCACCACCTGAATCAATCAAGCTACTGCCACCACTATCTGTATTACCAACACCAGCATGGGCAGAAGGAGCAAATACAAATAGCAGGACTACTAGAAGAATTCCAACTATTACACTTCGTTTTTTCATAGGCCTCTTTTCTTATCTTTGTTTGTTACACAGGGGTTAAGAAAATACTGTCTATTTTATAGGACAATCAATTCTTTAGGAGCAAGAGTCAAGACTTCACAGCCTGTTTCTGTGATCAAGAGGTCATCTTCGATCCGCACACCTGAGAGGCCTTCAATATAAATCCCAGGCTCATCTGTTAAAACCATCCCTGCTTGAATCGCTTCTTTAGACGTTTGGCTGAAGTATGGTTCTTCGTGGATATCTAGCCCAATTCCATGACCGATTCCATGCGTGAAGTATTGTCCATAGCCGGCTGCCTCGATCACATCACGTGGAATTTTATCAAAATCACGGAAGCCAAGTCCATCTTTAGCCGCATCAATCAAGGCTTGATTGGCTTTCAAAACGGTTTCGTAAATTTCTCTTTCCTTGTCGCTGACATGACCCGCATAGATAGTCCGTGTCATATCGCTGACATAGTGGTCATACAAGCAACCAAAATCAAGGGTCAAGGCATCTCCTGCTGAAATGGCCCGATCACTTGGAGTCGCGTGAGGCATGGCAGAGCGTTCACCAGCTGCTGAAATAATATCGAAAGATACACCAGAAGCTCCCAACTCCCGCATTCTAAAGTCGAGGAAAGTCGCTGCTTCCAACTCTGTCGTTTTCCCTACCTTGATATAGTCTAAAATATCATGGAAGGCTTGGTCAGAGATGCTACAAGCTTTTTTAATGGCCGCAATCTCAGTTTCATCTTTAATCAAGCGCAATTCCATCACAAAGTTCGCTAGGGATTGAAGGCTGATGCCACTAAAAACAGAAGCCATGCGGGCATGGTAGGCCACCGTCACTTCGTCCTCAAAACCAAGTTCTTTGATTCCAAGATCCTTAACGATCTCTGCAGCTGCAGTCAACTCATCGCGAGTTTCCACAATCTCTACAAAGGGGAAACAAGTCGCATGAGCATGGATGGTGTAGCGCGAATCCGTAAAGAGGACCACGCGTTCTTCTGTCACCAAAGCAGTCCCGTTTGAACCCCAGAAATTGGTCAAATAATAAACATTTTTCAAATTGTTAATCAATACCGCTTTGAGGTTTTGGGCTTTCATTTTGTTTCTTAAGTTGCTGATCCGTTGATTCATTGTAATTTTCCTTTCAAATATTGTCCTGTGTAGCTAGCAGGATTTGATGCTACTTCTTCTGGTGTTCCGGTCGCAATAATGGTTCCGCCACCGACACCGCCCTCTGGTCCTAAATCGATGATATGATCTGCTGTCTTAATGACATCCAAATTGTGCTCAATCACAAGGACCGTATTGCCATCATCCACAAATCGCTCTAAGACTTTGATCAAGCGAGAAATGTCTTCGGTATGGAGTCCGGTCGTTGGTTCATCCAAGATATAGAAGGATTTTCCTGTAGAGCGCTTGTGCAATTCAGAAGCCAACTTCATCCGTTGCGCTTCCCCACCTGAAAGGGTGGTCGCTGGTTGCCCCAGTGTTACATAGCCCAAGCCCACATCTTGGATGGTCTTGAGTTTGCGTTCAATTTTTGGAATGTGCTTGAAGAATTCGACTGCCTTATTGACCGTCATATCCAGAACTTCTGCGATATTTTTTTCCTTGTAGTGGACTTCGAGGGTTTCACTATTGTATCGACGTCCATGGCAGACCTCACAAGGGACAAAGACATCTGGCAAGAAGTGCATTTCAATCTTGATGATCCCATCTCCTGAGCAGGCTTCACAACGCCCGCCCTTGACATTGAAACTAAAGCGGCCTTTTTTATAGCCCCGAATTTTGGCTTCATTGGTCTGAGCAAAGAGATCGCGAATGTCATCGAAGACGCCTGTATAGGTCGCTGGATTGGAACGAGGAGTCCGACCAATCGGGCTTTGATCAATGTCGATCAAGCGATCGATATGCTCAATCCCCTGAATCGTCTTGTATTTCCCTGGTTTTTCCGAATTGCGGTTGAGCTTTTGAGCGATGGCTTTTTTCAAGATGCCATTGATCAAGGTCGATTTTCCAGAACCGGAAACTCCAGTGACTGCGATGAATTTTCCTAGAGGAAAGCGCGCTGTGATGTCTTGTAAGTTATTCTCACTGGCTCCTGTAATTTCAATATAGCGACCATTTCCTGAACGGCGCTCTGTTGGAACCGGAATCTTGCGCTTGCCGGACAAGTACTGACCCGTGATGGATTTGCTGTTGCGCGCTACCTGCTTTGGAGTCCCTGCTGCAACGATCTCTCCCCCAAAGACACCCGCACCTGGGCCGACGTCGATCAGGTAGTCTGCCTCTCTCATGGTATCTTCATCATGTTCGACGACGATCAAGGTGTTGCCTAAATCTCGCATCTTCTTGAGACTGGCAATCAAGCGGTCATTGTCCCTTTGATGGAGGCCGATAGACGGCTCATCCAAAATATAAAGGACACCAGAGAGGTTGGAACCGATCTGGGTTGCCAAACGAATGCGCTGGCTTTCTCCACCTGATAAGGTCCCAGCCGATCGTGACAGGGTCAAGTAATTGAGACCCACATTGTTTAAGAAGGTCAATCGATCCTTAATCTCTTTTAAGATCGGTCTTGCAATCGTGGCTTCATTGTCTGTTAAGACCAACTGATCCACGGCTTTTAAGTGGTCCGCAATCGATAGATCTGACACTTCCCCGATATGCATCCCCTTTTCTCCTCCGACACGAACTGAGAGAGCCTGGTCATTGAGACGGTAGCCATGGCAGGTCGCACAGGTCAATTCGTTCATATAGGAGCGCATTTGGTTGCGGGTGAAATCACTATTGGTCTCACGGAAACGACGGTGAATGTTGTTTACGACCCCTTCAAAAGGAATCTCAATATCGCGAACCCCACCAAACTCATTTTCATAGTGGAAGTGGAATTCCTTGCCATTTGACCCATAGAGAACCAAGTCCTTTTCTTCTTGAGAAAGATCAGAAAAAGGTCGGTCCATATCAACTCCAAAATGGATCATGGCCTGCTCCAACATCTGTGGATAGTAGTTGGAAGAGATCGGATTCCAAGGAGCAAGTGCTCCTTCGCGAAGGGTTAAGCGATCATCTGGCACCACCAAATCCAAGTCCACCTCTAGCTTAATACCCAGCCCATCACAGTCTGGACAAGATCCGAAAGGCGCATTGAAAGAAAAGAGGCGGGGCTCTAATTCAGGGACGGTAAAGCCACAGACTGGACAAGCATAATGCTCAGAAAAGAGTAGCTCCTTGCCATCCATGGTATCAATCACGACATAACCATCCGCAATTCGAAGAGCTGCTTCAATCGAATCAAAGAGCCGCGAGCGAATGCCCTCTTTGATCACGATCCGGTCCACCACCACTTCAATCGTGTGCTGTTTGCTTTTAGAAAGTTCTGGGACCTCTGTCACATCATAGATCTCACCGTCAACTCGGACCCGAACATAGCCGTCTTTTTGGACTTTTTCAATGATATTCTTGTGCTGGCCTTTTTTCTTGCGGATAATAGGAGCTAGAATTTGCAGGCGTTGGCGCTCTGGTAATTCCAAGACTTGATCGACAATTTGCTCAACCGAAGAAGCGGTAATAGCGCCATGTCCATTGATACAATAAGGCGTCCCTACACGCGCATAGAGCAGGCGCAGGTAGTCATTGATCTCTGTTGCCGTCCCCACTGTAGAACGTGGGTTTTTACTGGTCGTTTTTTGATCGATGGAAATGGCTGGACTCAAGCCGTCAATGGAGTCGACATCTGGTTTTTCCATATTTCCCAAGAATTGCCGGGCATAGGCCGATAAGCTCTCCACGTAGCGGCGCTGACCTTCTGCATAGAGGGTATCAAAGGCCAGACTGGACTTTCCAGAACCAGACAAACCCGTCACCACGACCAATTTGTCCCGTGGAATTTCCACGTCTATATTTTTTAAATTATGGGCACGTGCCCCATGAATGACAATTTTATCTTGCATGTTCTTACTCTAATCACCTTTTTGTTAACCTCCATTATAACAAATTTTTTAGTATTCTTTTATCCAAAACCGTCCTTTTTCTGATATAATGTTAAGGTGTAAAAAAACAAGGGGAGGCACCATGAAACAGGTCTTTTTATCGACAACGACTGAATTTAAAGAAATAGAGACGCTGGAACCCGGTAGCTGGATCAACCTTGTTAACCCTTCTCAAAGTGAATCGATGGAAATCGCTTCTGCCTTTAATATCGATATTGCAGACTTGCGGGCCCCACTCGATGCGGAAGAAATGTCCCGTATGACCATCGAAGATGAGTATACCTTGATCATCGTCGACGTCCCCATCAAGGAAGAGCGGAACAATCAGACCTACTACGTAACCATTCCGCTAGGGATTATCCTGACAGAAGAGGCTATCATCACGACCTGCTTGGAGAAATTGCCACTTCTTGATATCTTTATCAACCGACGCTTGCGGAATTTCTATACTTTTATGCGGTCGCGCTTTATCTTTCAGATCCTCTATCGTAACGCTGAACTCTACTTGTCAGCGCTTCGTACCCTGGATCGAAAGAGCGAACAGATTGAAAGCCAATTGCACAAATCAACGCGTAATGAAGAGTTGATTGAGTTGATGGAGTTAGAAAAAACCATCGTCTACTTTAAGGCCTCACTGAAAACCAATGAGCGCGTGATCAAGAAATTGACCAGCGCCACTAGTAACATCAAGAAATACTTAGAAGACGAAGATCTACTGGAAGATACCTTGATCGAAACCCAGCAGGCCATTGAGATGGCGGATATTTATGGAAACATCCTACACTCCATGACCGATACCTTCGCATCAATCATCTCCAACAACCAGAATAACATCATGAAGACCTTGGCCATGGTGACCATCGTCATGTCCATCCCAACCATGATTTTCTCGGCCTATGGGATGAACTTCAAGAACAACGATCTTCCGCTCAATGGAGAACCAAACGCCTTCTGGCTGATCATTTTCATCGCTTTTGCCCTGACCGGTTCTCTCGTCGTCTACCTCATCCATAAAAAATGGTTCTAACACCTACTAATAACACTAAGGAGTATTTATGTCTCAATTTGATTTGAATCAACTCAGCAAGAAAAACCAAGAATTTATCCGTATTGCCAAACACCAATTGCTTGAAAACGGGAAATCAGAGGAAGAAGCAGAAAGCCTCCTCCAAGAAATCCTTCCAGCTATCCATGAAAACCAAGGAAAAGGGATTCCGGCACGGACTCTTTTTGGAGCTCCAACTGTTTGGGCGAATTCTTTCAGCGAGAAAGAACGCTATGAAAAAGAGCATCCGAAATTAAACGATGCTCCCTCTCTTATGATTTTGGATTCCTTCCTCTTTATCTTTGGTGTCTTTGCTGCGATTAGCGCCTTTATGAACTTGGTTGCACCGCGTCGTACTGGCTATGGTTTGATTACCTTGATCCTTGGAAGTTTGACAGGGGCTCTGCTCCTGTATCTCATGTACTACTTCTTCTATCAGTACATGGATGGCACAAAAGATCGTAGTGAGCGTCCCTCTCTTTGGAAATCTATGCCGATTCTTGTTGGCGTCATGTTCCTTTGGGTCATCGTCTTATCCTTTACTTCATTACTCCCACAAGTCCTCAACCCAACCATTCCAGATATTCTTGCTATCGTTTTAGGAGCTTTAGCGCTCGCCCTTCGCTACTACTTAAAAAAACGCTACAATATCAAGAGTTCAAGTACAGCACCCGCAACTCGTCGCTAAAAAG
Source organism: uncultured Streptococcus sp. (assembly GCA_902373455.1). GTDB lineage: Bacteria > Bacillota > Bacilli > Lactobacillales > Streptococcaceae > Streptococcus. Next base: position 888 of record CABKMC010000031.1, on the reverse strand, counting down.
AAACGGATGAAGTTTTCATCCGTTTTTGTTTTACTGTATTTCCCTGTTCAATCTTTTTGAAAAATAGAGGACTAAGTCATCATTGTTTTCACAAGAACTGTAAGGGGCTAAGGGGTGATCACTAAACCAAACCCCAGATCCATCTGGGATATAGCCCCGTTTGACATACAGTCTTTGAGCTGGGCCATAACCCGAGTGTAAACCAACCCCTAAAGTAACAATCTCTGATAGTAGCCGGACTCTTTTTTCTGCCTCCTCTAAGAGTTGATTCCCAATCCCTCGATTTCTAAATGGTTCAAAAACATTAAAATCAGATAGTTCAGGATAGACTCCCACGAAAGGGCCGTGCTTGGCAGCAGGCAATATAGTGATATAGCCTGCCACAAATCCATCCGACTCAGCTACTAATACGTCCCTCTCTCTATTCTCCTGCTCTTGAAAATAGCTAGTCAAGATATCCTCTCTACCTGGCCACCCTTGGTGGATAAAGGCTTGAGAGATGTGCTCAATATCTGCCTTTATCATCCTCCTGATGATTACACCTTCCTTCATGTTGCGCTCCTTGATACCTTTCTCCCCATCATTATAGCATAATTAGAGCTTGGGAAAGGTCAAAGAGCTTCACACGGACCTAACTCACTATCATATTTCTATGCTCGCAAAAAAGATCCAAAAGGGTCTGAAAAAGAGGTCCACTGGACCTCAACTCGCTCTTACATTTCTAGGCTCGTGAAAAAAGATCCGTTAGGGTCTTAATTCGCTCTCTTGTCTTCAAGCTCATGAAAAAAAGACCCTAACGGGTCTTTTTTTTAATCTTCGTTTACGAAAGGCATCAAAGCCATTACGCGAGCGCGTTTGATAGCTGTTGTTACTTTACGTTGGTTCTTC
>CABKMC010000030.1 GCA_902373455.1 uncultured Streptococcus sp. | reverse complement strand
AGAATTGGACGAATACCAAATCGTTGGTCTTTTGATTCTCAGAGACGACAAATTCTTCCTTCCAGCGATTCGCTACTGCGACAGATGTTTCTAACAGATCATCTGAAATCATCTCAAGAAAAGGATTGTCCTCTTCGAAAATACCGGTCCTGGCTTCATCGGAATAAACTCGCTCAATCTTCTTGCGCAAGTATTCCTCAATTTTAGGCGTGATATTGAGGAATTTATCTGCCAGATAGAGATCGGTATCATCTGGGCTAAATTGATGAATGATGGCTTTCTTTACGTAAATATCCATAAGATGATTTAGTCCTCGTAAAGTGGGAAGGCATCTGTCAAGGCTTTGACTTGAGCACGCACCTCTTCTAATACTGCTTCTTTATCTGCATTCTTCAGCGCTTTGATCATGAGTTCAGCAACGGTGCGACTTTCTTTTTCACCAAAACCGCGAGCAGTGATGGCTGCTGCACCAATCCGAATCCCACTGGTCTTAAATGGAGACAAGGTTTCATAAGGAATAGAGTTCTTGTTGAGGGTAATGTTGACCTCGTCCAGTAAGTTTTGCGCCACTTTCCCATTTTCAACGACTTTAGTCACATCGACAAGGAAAAGGTGGTTCTCAGTTCCGCCTGAAATGACACGGAAATCAGAATCTTGCAAGAAGACATCAGCCATAGCCTGACTGTTCTTAATCACGTTAGTGGCATACTCTTTAAAGGCAGGATCCAACGCTTCTTTGAAAGCGACTGCTTTAGCTGCAACGACATGCTCTAGTGGTCCTCCTTGAATACCAGGGAAGATGGCAGAGTTAATTTTCTTAGCTAACTCCTCGTCATTGGTCAAGATCAAGCCACCACGTGGACCACGAAGGGTCTTGTGAGTGGTTGTTGTCGTGATATGGGCATAAGGAACTGGACTTGGGTGAAGACCTGCTGCAACTAGACCAGCAATATGGGCCATATCAACCATGAGCTTAGCTCCTACTGCATCTGCAATTTCACGGAATTTTGAGAAATCAATAATGTGAGAGTAGGCTGAGGCACCAGCAACAATGAGTTTTGGTTTGACTTCTTGGGCTTGTTTTAAGATGGCGTCAAAATTTAAGAGTTCTGTTTCCGGATCTACACTATAGGACACAAAGTTATAAGTTTGACCAGAGAAGCTCACAGAAGCTCCGTGCGTCAAATGCCCACCGGCAGCCAGATCCATTCCCATGACAGTGTCGCCAGGTTCAATCAAGGCCATATAGGCAGCACAGTTAGCCTGACTTCCTGAATGCGGTTGAACGTTAGCAAATTTAGCCCCAAAAATATCCTTAGCGCGTTCGATGGCCAGACTTTCGACGACGTCTACGACATCAGTCCCACCGTAGTAACGACGACCTGGATAACCTTCTGCATATTTATTGGTCAGGATAGACCCTTGCGCTGCCATAACCGCCTTAGAGACAACATTTTCAGAAGCAATCAACTCGATATTGTTTTGTTGGCGTTCCTCTTCTTTGGAAATAGCATTCCATAGGTCTGCATCATAGGCTTTGTAATCTTCTTTATCAAAAATCATCCGTCTACTCCTTATTAAATAATTTTTTATATACATTATGACAGAGGAAGGTTATCTTCCTCAAAAGAAAGCTCGGGCACTTGTGCAAGCAAGTCAGCTTTCGTAATAGAACCTTGTCGTAAAATCCTCGCTTTGGCCACAGAAATATCTAGGATAGTCGAATCTTGCCCAGTAAGGAAAGCATCGTCCTCAAAGCCAGGAATTACCTTATCAAATTCTTTTACAATAGCTTCATACTTTGTTCCGCTAGCATGTCCAGATAGATTTGCAGAAGGACCAACTAAAGGACCATATTTACGAATTAATTCCAATGTCTTTGGATGGGCTGGCATCCGAAAGCCAACCGTAGACATCCCTGAATGAATCCAGTCAGGCACCTTTTCATTTGCTTGAAGAATAATGGTTAATGGCCCAGGTAAAAATGATTCAATCAGTTTTGTTAGATAGCTAGGCTGGTTCTTCGAATAAATTCGAATATCTTCTTCATCTGCTACATTCAAGTTCAGGGCTTTCTCTCTAGGTCTACGTTTTAATTCGTAAATATAATCAACTGCCTCTTGATCCAAAGCTTTAGCGAAAATACCATAGACTGTTTCAGTTGGCAGAATAACCGCACGTCCTGCTTCTAATTCTTTCTCAATGTGATCCATTGTCTACTACTACCATTCTATCTTGTCCAAATTGGTCTTTCAGAACTCGAACTTGTTTGTTGGGAAATACCTCTTGAAAAAGCTCTTTTACCTTGCTTCCTTGCTTATAGCCAATTTCTAGATAGATCTTTCCTTCTGGTGTTAAAAAACTTGGTGCTTGCTGGGCAATCTTTTCGTAGATAGCATATCCATCACGGTCTGCAAAGAGAGCTAAGTGAGGTTCGGAGGCTAGCACATTGGCTCCGACTTCTTCTAGATCATCACGAGAGATATAGGGAGGATTGGACACAATTACGTCATAGGGACCTTCTAACTGATCCAGAACGTCTGAAGTTTTGAAGGCAAGGACTGCTTCTAACTGCTGGGCATTTTCTTGAGCAAGCTCTAAAGCCTCCTCTGACACATCACTAGCTTGAATCTGCCAGTTAGGTCTAGCAAGGGCTATGCTAATGGCAATGGCACCACTTCCTGTTCCAATATCCAGAACTCGTAAGGCTTCTCCATCGTTTTCCTCAAGTATGAGAGTCACCAACTCCTCAGTCTCTGGGCGTGGGATCAGCACGCGCTCATCAACTGTAAAAGCATGGCCACAAAATTCTGCACTCCCAATAATATATTGGGCAGGGATGTGATGTTTCAACTGCTCAAAGATGGATAGAAGCAAGTCCTGATCCTCTACTTCCACTTCTTTTTGCAAGGCAAGGACAAAGTCTGTAAAGGTCCAGTTTTTTAAAGCTCGATACGCGAAGGAGAGGCTTTCTGCTTCCTCTCCAACGGCTATTAATTCTTCTTCATACTGGGCTAATAATGATCCCAACAACATTATTTATTCAACTCTTCTAGTTTTTGTGTTTGATCATACAAGACCAAAGCATCGACCACTTCATCTAATTTACCAGATAAGATAGTATCCAGTTTTTGAAGGGTCAAGCCAATCCGGTGATCAGTCACACGGTTTTGAGGGAAGTTATAAGTCCGGATCCGCTCTGAACGGTCACCAGTACCGATAGTTGACTTCCGCTCAGCGTCTTGCTCATCTTGGGCAATCTGGGCAAAGTGGTCAGCCACACGCGCACGGATGATCTTCATGGCTTTTTCACGGTTCTTCTGTTGGGTCCGTTCTTCCTGCATCTCGACCTTGATATTGGTTGGCAAGTGGACGATACGAACGGCTGTTGCAACCTTGTTGACGTTTTGTCCACCCGCACCAGATGCGTGGTAGATATCAATCCGAAGGTCTTTTGGATCAATGTCGTACTCAACTTCTTCGATTTCTGGCATGACTAGAACGGTTGCTGTAGAGGTATGGACACGACCTTGGCTTTCCGTCACAGGGACCCGTTGTACCCGGTGGGCACCAGATTCATACTTGAGTTTCGAGTAGACCGATTGACCAGAAACCATGGCCACTACTTCTTTGATCCCGCCAACGCCATTGTAAGAGGCTTCCATGACCTCAAAGCGCCAACCTTGGCTTTCCGCATATTTTTGATACATCTGCAAGAGGTCACCAGCAAACAACTGTGCTTCGTCTCCTCCTGCTGCCCCACGGATTTCCAAGATAATGTTCTTGTCATCGTTTGGATCTTTTGGAAGAAGTAAGATCTTCAGTTTTTCTTCATACTCTTCTTTTTCAGCCTTGGCATCCTTCAGCTCTTGCTTGGCCATTTCTTCCAAATCTGCATCGCCGCCTGCTTCCTTGATCATTTCTTCAGCATCGACGATATTTTGAAGCACTTGCTTGTATTCCCGGTAAGCTGTCACCGTGTCACGAGTGGAAGCCTCTTCTTTTGAAAGCTCCATAAAGCGTTTGGTATCAGAGACCACATCTGGGTCACTCAATAATTCCCCTAACTCTTCATAACGGTCTTCTACAGCTTGTAGTTGATCATAGATATTCATGTTTGCTCCTTAATTCTAGGTTGTTAGATCATAGATTGCTACAATTTCGTCTTCTATGACTTGGCCAGTTTCTTTAAATCCATAATGGAGATAGCAAGATCTCGCTTGATTATTTTCCGGTTCATAAGATAACCAAAGACTTGTTGCTTTTCCAGCTGGCTCTGTTCGAACAAAGTCAATGACTGCATCCATAGTCGGTTTAAAATAGCCTAAACCTTGAAATCGTTTATCTATCATAAAACGAAATAACAAGTAGTTCCCCTTACTGATCCCAATTTTCCGGTCATAGGCAATCATAACAAAACCAACTAATACTTCCTTATCATAAACTGCTAAGGGAGCTATAAAATCACCATTTTTATCATATACATAGGCTTCAGCTAAACTAATGGAATTGGATGCAATAAAATTCCTTTGGTTTGGATGAACTTCTAGATTTAAAACGTCAAAATAATTCTCTATTGTAATATCTTTTAAACAAATAGACATTATTAACCTCTCTAAAACGTTCTAGACGCTTTCAGTTGGTATGTCCGGATTAAAATAATGCTTGCGGCAAACCGAGATATAGGTCTCGTGTCCACCAATCTGGATCTGCTCTCCGTCGTAGACAGGTTTGCCCGCTTGGGTGCGCAAGACCATGGTCGCCTTTCGGGAACAGTATTGGCAGATGGTTTTGATTTCCTCGATCTTGTCAGCTAACAAGAGGAGGTGTTTGGAACCTTCAAAGAGTTCATTTCGAAAATCATTTTTGAGACCAAAAGCCATCACTGGCACATCCAGTTCATCAACGACTCTTGCCAGATCATAGACATGGTGGCGTTTCAAAAACTGAGCTTCATCGATTAAGACACAGTAAGGTTTGATTGCTTGGTTTTTAATAAAGCCAAAGATATCGGTTTCGTCTTCGATCGCAACGGCTTCCCGTTTCATACCGATCCGGCTAGAAACCACTCCAAATCCATCACGCGTATCGATTGCTGAGGTCATGATGACGACGCTCTTACCTTGCTCTTCATAATTATGAGCCACCTTCAAAATCTCAATGGTTTTACCAGAGTTCATGGTCCCATATTTATAATATAATTGTGCCATTTTCCTTCTGTTCTCTCTAAAATGTGTTTCATTATCATTTTACCATAATTTTGCTGACCTTTGTATCCCAAAATGTGATAAAATAGTCCTATAAAAAATTTAGGAGGTGGCCCTATGCCATTTGTACGAATTGATCTATTTGAAGGACGCACTTTGGAACAAAAGAAAGCCCTCGCTAAAGAAGTAACGGAGGTTGTTGTCCGTAATACTGGCGCTCCTCAGTCAGCTGTTCACATAATCATTAATGATATGCCTGAAGGAACCTACTTCCCTCAAGGTGAAATGCGCACCAAATAATATTTCCACTAAAAAAACCTTTCTTGCTTGTGATAAAACATAGCAGGAAAGGTTTTTTCTTATTTTTCTTGTGCTTGTCGTTCTGCTTTACGTTCTTCGAATTCTTCATCACTCATCAGAGTTCCACCGACATTAGCTGATTTAGCAAAAGCAGTGTAACGGCGCAACCATCCACTTGAAATCTTAGATTTGAAAGGTTTCAAGTGTTTACGGCGTTCTTCAAGCGTTGCATCATCGACAAGCAAATCAAGGGTACGATTTGGAAGGTCAATCACGATGTCATCCCCATCTTCAATTAAGGCGATATTTCCACCTTCTGCTGCTTCTGGAGAAACGTGACCAATCGCAATCCCACGAGTAGCTCCTGAGAAACGACCATCCGTAATGAGAGCCACATCCTTACCAAGACCGCGTCCGACAATCTTAGAAGTTGGCGCCAACATTTCTGGCATACCAGGACCACCCTGAGGACCTTCGTAACGAATGACAACGACATGTCCCTTCTTGACTGTTCCATTGTCAATCAACTCAAGGGCTTGATCTTGTGAATCGCAACAAATAGCCTTACCGCGGAAAGTGGTCACAGACGGATCGACGCCACCGACCTTGATAACCGCTCCATCTTGAGCAATATTTCCGTAAAGGATAGACAAACCACCAACTGTTGAGATAGGATGCTCAATTGGATGGATAATTTCTTCATTTTTGATTTCCGCACCAGCTACGTTTTCTTTCAAGGTTTTACCAGTAACTGTAATACGATCACCCTTAATAGCACCTTTTTTGATCAACTGATTGATAATGGCTGGAACACCACCAGCTTCGTGCACATCATGCATAGTGTAGACACTTGAAGGTGCAATTTTAGAGAGATAAGGTGTCTTCTTGGCAATTTCGTTGATATCTTTGAGATCATAGTCAATCCCTGCCTCTCGCGCAATCGCAAGCGTATGGAGAACAGTATTGGTTGAACCACCCATGGCCATATCAAGCGCAAAAGCATCATCGATAGCTTCTTTGGTCACAATATCCCGTGGACGGATATCCTTTTTAATATTCTCCACCAATTGTTTGGCTGCTTGGCGAACCAATTCACGGCGTTCATCTGAAACAGCTAGGATAGTACCATTTCCTGGAAGAGCAAGGCCTAATACTTCCATCAAACAGTTCATGGAGTTGGCGGTAAACATACCAGAACAAGAGCCACAAGTTGGACAAGCATTTTTTTCCAGGAAATCCAGCTCATCCATGCTCATATCACCAGCCTGATAAGTCCCTACTGCTTCAAACAAACTGGAGAGAGTCGCTTGATGCCCCGTCATGTCAACGCCACCCTTCATAGGTCCACCAGAACAAAATACAGCTGGCACATTAGTACGCATGGCCGCCAAAATCATCCCTGGTGTAATCTTATCACAGTTAGGAATGTAGAAAACCCCGTCAAACCAGTGGGCATTAATAACTGTTTCTGCAGAATCGGCAATCAATTCACGAGATGGAAGACTGTAACGCATCCCAATATGCCCCATGGCAATCCCATCATCCACACCAATGGTATTAAACTCAAAAGGAATACCGCCAGCCTCGCGAATAGCTTCCTTAGCAATATCTGCTAATTCACGCAGGTGAACATGCCCTGGAACGATATCAATATAGGAGTTACAAATTGCAATAAAGGGCTTTTGCATATCCTTTGCTGATTTTACTTGCCCTGTTGCATAGAGGAGACCACGCGCTGGTGCCCGGTCGATCCCCATTTTGATCATATCACTTCTCATCTTGTTCTCCTTCTAGTTCTTCATTTCTACCTCCTAATCTTACCACTTTGACATCAATTGTCAAGAACTTTCAGAAAATTTATACTATTTACGATACATAAAAAGCCTGGTTTCCCAGACTTTAGTTTGTTTGCTTTTTTTCGATCTGCCAGAGCCGAAGTTGGTAGCAAATACCACTCACAACAAGGCTAGAAATAAGACCAATCCAATAGGCATAGGGACCAAGGGTGGTCACATGGTCAAGGAAAATCCCTAGTGGGATAGAGATACACCAATAACTAAAGACTCCTAATAAGAAAGGAACGGTTGTATCCTTATAGCCCCGCAAAATCCCTTGAAGGGGTGCCGCAAAGGTATCAGCTACTTGGAAAAAGAGACTATAGGTCATAAAAATAGCAGTTTGCTGCACAAAGACTGGATCCTTGCCGTATAGCCCCGCCAATTGAAAGCGGAATGTATAAAGAAAGACGAGGGTGACAATCGCAAAGCCAAAGGCTGTCAGCCGTCCCAAACGGCAATATTGTTTGACCACTTCTGGTCTTCCTGCTCCTAGTTCGTAAGATACAATAATAGCCATGGTGCTTGAGATACTGACTGGGAAAGCATACATCAGGGTAGAAAAATTCATGGCCGATTGGTGACTAGCGATGGTGAGTGATGGGAATTTTGCCATCAAAAGGCCAACCAGCGAGAAGATGATGACTTCTGCAAAAACAATTCCACCGATTGGAAGCCCAAGGCGCAATACTTCTTTCATTCCTTTAAAATCATAAGGTTGCGGCTTCCACAATTGGAAAGATGCTACCTTAGGGTGCTTGCACAAGATCAAAACTGCAATAGCCAGCAAGACCCAGTAGGCCAGAGAGGTTCCAAGACCTGCTCCCGCTCCTCCCATCTCAGGAAAACCAAAAGCCCCATAGATCAGGATATAGTTAAAACAAGCATTCAAAGGCAAGAGCAAGAGCATCAAGTACATCGATAAACGCGTCATTCCCAACGTATCAAGGAAGGTCCTCACGATACTAAAGAGCAACAAGGGTAAGATTCCTAGAGAAAGGAAATATAAGTAGCGAATGGCTATTTGAGCAACAACATTTTCTAAGCCGATCTGCTTGAGAATCATGGGCGCAATCCCCCAGACAAAGCCTATTAAGAGTATGGCCATAGCAAATGACATATAGAGGAATTGGTAAAAATCGCCAGCAATCCGTTCTTTATTTCCCTTGCCTAAGTGATGCCCGACAATCGGTGTCAGAGCAGAGACAATCCCGGTCAGGAAAGTAAAAAAAGGATTCCACAGACTGGTAGCTGTAGACACCCCAGCCAAATCAAGGGTCCGGTACTGACCGGTCATGGCTGTATCGACAAAGCTGGCGGAATAATTGGCCAATTGGTAGATCAAAATTGGCAAAAACAGACTCAAAAACAAGCGCAAGCGTTCTTTAAAGTGATAGGTTAAATACATGATTCTAACTCTCTTCTCATCAAATAAGATTTTCTCCTCTTCCACTCTACTATATGTCTCCTTAAAAGTCAAAAAAACCGAAGATCCAAGGACCTCCGGTAAATTTGAGATAATTATTTATTGCGGTTTAAAATCGCATTGAGAACGATCGCTAAGACACTTGCAACTACAATTCCGTTTGCAAAGAACATTTGGAATCCTGTTGGAAGGCCATTAAAGAGGGTACTGTTATTCAAGCCAACCCCTGCTGCAATCGATACAGCTGCGATGAGGAAATTGTGCTCATTGTGTTCGAAATCAACACGCGCAAGGATTTGCATCCCCTGAATAGATACGAAACCAAACATGACTAGCATCGCTCCACCAAGAACAGGGCTTGGGATAATTTGTGCTAAAGCTCCAAACTTAGGAAGGAGACCGAGTAGAACAAGGAAACCAGCTGCATAATAGATTGGAAGACGAGTCTTGATACCAGACAATTTCACTAAACCAACGTTTTGTGAGAATCCAGTGTAAGGGAAGGTATTGAAGATACCACCGAGAAGAACAGCCAACCCTTCAGCGCGGTAGCCATTACGGAGGCGCGTGCTATCAATCGGATCTTTGGTAATATCTGAAAGTGCAAGATAAACACCTGTTGATTCCACCATAGAAACCGTCGCGATGATACACATCATTAAGATTGAAGTAATTTCAAACTTAGGTGCTCCAAAGAAGAAAGGTGTTGGAACGTGAACGACTGGTGCTTGCGATACAGGTGTGAAATCCACCAAGCCCATAGAAGCCGCAATAGCAGTTCCTACAATCAATCCAATCAAGATAGAGATAGACTTGATAAAGCCAGTCGTATAGATATTGACCACCAGAATGATGAGAATGGTGATCACGGCTAAAATCAGACTTTGCACCGTTGGTTTGGCTGCGTTATTCCCCATGTTCCCAATCGCTACCGGAATCAAGGTCAAACCAATGGTCGTAATGACAGATCCCGTCACAATGGATGGGAAGAGGTTGGCGATTTTCGAGAAGAATCCTGAGACCAGAACAACGTAAATCCCTGAAACAATCAAGGCGCCAAACATGGCCCCACTACCATGGCTAGCCCCGATCATGCTGAGAGGTGCCACAGACTGGAAGGCAACCCCAAGGACTACCGGAAGACCGATCCCAAAGTATTTATTGAGCTGGACTTGCAGGAAGGTCGCTACCCCACACATGAAGATATCTGTAGAGATGAGGTAGGTTAGCTGATGAGCATTGTAGCCCAAAGCTCCCGCGATCATGATCGGCACCAAAATTGATCCCGAATACATGGCTAATAAATGTTGCAAGCCTAGAACAGCGGCCTGTGAATGGCTTTCTTGTTTTTGCATTAGATGTCTGCCTCCTTAAATACAACCTGACCATTTTCAAAACGGTCCAAACGCGCGAGGGATACAACTGGATATCCCAACTCTTCTAATAATCCCCGTCCATCTTGGAAGGATTTTTCAATGACGATCCCAACGGCTTCCACTTGAGCACCAGCTTGTTTGATGATCTGAATCAAGCCCTTAGCTGCTTGGCCATTTGCAAGGAAATCATCAATGATCAAAACCTTATCCGATGGATCCAAGAATTTACCAGCAATTGACACCGTACTAGTGACTTGCTTGGTAAAGGAATAAACCTCAGCGGTCAATATCCCCTCATTCATGGTGATGTTTTTCGCTTTCTTCGCAAAAATCATAGGGATATCAAGTGCTTCCGCTACATAAAGGGCTGGCGCGATCCCAGACGCTTCAATGGTGACGACTTTGGTAATACCCGCATCTTTGAACCGGTCCGCAAAGGTCTGGCCAATTT
>CABKMC010000029.1 GCA_902373455.1 uncultured Streptococcus sp. | reverse complement strand
TTATCCTTTTTGACCTTTCGTTGGCCACTAAAGTAAACTTGATTGATGTATTCATCAGCTAGAAGGGTGGAAGCTTCCACCTTGTCCTCATAATGAGAAGAATCCACCACAAATTTTAGAGGCTTCGTTTTTTTATCAGAGCTATAGGTTTTTCGTTCATACTGCACTTCGTATTTTTTGCCTTTTTCGACTGGAAAGACGATATAGCCGGTTAATTTTTTATCCTGGGCCAACTGATCACTCTTGAGCAATTGGAAGGCTTCCGTTTGGTCATAAATTCCTGACTGCAATTTGACCTTGTTATTCTCCGCATCGTAAATGGTGATATCTGAATCTGACACGTTGATAGATTCTTTGGAAACATTCTTAAATTCTAATTGAAGGGCCAAATAAGTGCCGTCTTCTGAGTCATTGAGGACAGGCGGTTTGATGTATTGCCCTCCTTTTAGGCTCAGCTCTACTTGACCGTCAGATGCTGAGCTTTTCGCTGCTTTTTCCGTCTTTGATTGTTGCGAATTTGTCTTTTGAGCAGTGGTGCCACAAGCTACTAGACTCAAAGTCGCCACAGCAAATAGGGTCCATTTAAAAATCTTTTTCATCCTTATCTCCTTAAAAAAGTTTTGTTCTATTTTAACATCTTTTTCTATCTATGTATACGCTATATAGTGATAACTCTTCCCTATCATAAAAAGGCTAAGACCTTCGTCTCAACCTTTTAACTAAAATATGCTTGGTCTTGATTTTACAAGATGCCTTTTTCTTTTTGAATCATGAAATCCTTGAGGGAAATCAAGAGAACTGCAAGGAGGATCATGGCCATCCCTATAAAATCAATGGCAAAGAAATGTTCATCCATAATGATAAAAGAAAAGAAAACTGCTGAAATAGGTTCCATAGCTGCAAGAAGACTTCCTTTAACTGCACCGATCAGACTCGTTCCTTTCAAAAAGATCGTATAGGCAAATATGGTCCCAATCACCACCAAGCCAACTAAGCCCATCAGATTATCCATGCTATATTGGCCATGAAAGAGTCTTCTTCCTGTGAAGGGAATCATCACAAGTCCTGGAATCAGCATACCGATACCAATCACCAACATACTGCCCCATTTTTGAATTAATTGAATAGGCAGAATAATGTAGAGGGCATAGGCAAAGGCAGAAACCAGTCCCCAAGCTAGCCCTTTAGGAGTGATTGCCAATTGATTGAGTTGACCATGGGTTGCAATGAGAAAGGTCCCTGCGATCGCTAAGACCATCGAAAAGATTTCAGATACTGTCGGAGCTACTCGGTCCTTAACACAAGAATAGGCCAAAACTACAATGGGACAGAGATATTGAAAAACAGTTGCCGTACCTGCATTAGTCGCATCAATCGCTTCTAGATAAGTCAATTGGGTCATTAACAACCCTAAAAAAGCAAATAAGAGCAAGGGAAGGTAGGACGAGCGGTCTCTTAGAAAGGCCTTTACTTTTTTCTGGTCTGCTAGATAAGCAAGAAGCAGTAGTACAGCCCCTGAAAACACTAAACGAATCGTTGTCAAACCAATTGCTGTAAATCCATGAGCCAGCAGGTACTGGCCACAGGCTCCTGACAAGCCCCAAGCGATCCCAGCAATCAAGGTCATGAGTGTTCCTTTCATCGTCTTTGACATAGTCCCCTCCTAAATCTGTTCCTTACTTTTATTGTATCATAAAAGGCCGAAACGAAACGTTTCAGCCTCATATATTTCATATAAATTTATTCGCTTATTCAGGTTGAACCAAGATCTTGATTTGAGATTTATCCTGTGTTAATTCAATAAATCCTTCTTCAACGATATTTTCCAATTTAATTTTCTTGGTAACCAATTTTTCAGCAGAGAAGTAGCCTTGTTCCATCAATTCCAACACTTTAGGGAAGATATGACGGTAGGCAATAATTCCTTTGAGAGATTTTTCTTGGATAGCGAATTCATTTGGATTGATGCTGGCTTCACGTTCCCAGATAGATACGACCATACATTCCCCAGCTTTATGAACCGCTGCCAAGGCTTGACCTAAAACAACTGGAACTCCAGTCACTTCATAAGAAACATCTGCTCCACCACCTGTTAAACGATGGATGGCTTCGACGATTGTTTCTCCTTCTTCTGGGCGAACAACGATTGCTCCCAATTCTTCCGCTTTCGCTTGGCGTTCAGGAGATAATTCAACCGCGTAGATTTTTGATGCTCCTGCTGCACGAAGGGCTTCAACAATCAAAAGACCGATTGGACCCAAGCCAAAGATAACGGCTGTATCCCCAGTTTTCAATGCAGATTGACGAACGGCATAAACAGCCACAGCTGCAGGTTCTGTAAGCGCAGCTTGCTCGTAGCTCAAGCTATCTGGAATCACATGCACAAGATCACCATCAAGCACACAATACTTCGCAAAACCACCATCTGCTGCTAAACCAACAAAGTTCAAGTTTGGATCAAGGTTATAATCACCAATCAAATTGTGCTCTGCAAGAATTGGTTCGATAGTGACACGATCCCCAACTTTGACACGAGTCACATCACTTCCGACTTCTACAATTTCACCAGAGAATTCATGTCCCAAAGTAACCGGTGCTTTTTGACCAGAATACACATGTTCTTCAGTTGGGATGAAGATCGGTCCATCCAAATATTCATGCAAGTCCGTCCCACAGATCCCTGTGAACTTAACTGCCACTTTTACTTGATGTGGTTGTACTTCAGGTACTTCCACTTCTTCGATACGAACGTCTTTTGCTGCATGCCAGCGAGCTGCTTTCATAGTAGCCATAGGATGATCTCCTTTATATTTCCATGATTTGCATTTTCCTTTTCAGGAAACTCAACAAATCTATTGTAAGCCTTTTCACAAACTTTGTCAAGAAGAAACTGAAGATAAAAAAGAGCCGCCCTTCGACTGCTCCTTCTTACTTCTTCTTGATTCGTGAATTCTCTATTCTCCAGCCTACCATCCAACCAAGGACAAGGAGATAATTTTCAAGCGCACCAATCCCATTGACTAGCAGATGATAGTGAAAATAATTGAAGAGATGATTGGTCCCAATCCCAAGCCCACCGATAATCAAGGCCAATAAAACCGTACGAAGATAAAACCAATCATATTTGAGATTGACAGCAATGAGAATCACAAGAACTGCCACATTCCAAATCCCAATCTCACGCTGCCAACCGACAGAAATACCGTATCCCGAATGACTTCCCATATAGGATGGAAAAAATAGTTGGAAGATAATCGCTCCAGACATAGCGATAATGACTAGGATAAATAAAACTCTTAAAAATTTGTTCATGTGACTCCTCCTAATGCTAGTTGATATGTAATGGTCTTTCCTATTCTAACACAATTTTATGGATAGTAAAAACCAACCTCTCGGCTGGTTCTTTTTCTATCAATCTTCTTTCAACTTCGCCAATTCTTGAGCAAGTAACTTGAGGGCTACTTGTGGGTTAGCTTGGCCTTTGGTTGCTTTCATGAGGAAGCCTGTGAAGGCCTTGTCCGCATTCCGTTTCCCTGACTTGAAGTCGGCTACGGCTGCTTCATTGTCTGCGAAGACTTGGTGGATGATTGGAATCAAGACTTCAGGGTCTGAAATCTGTACCAATCCGGCTTTTTCGACGTATTCACGCGCACCGCCACCGTTTTTCGCCAAGTGAACGAAGACTTTCTTGGCAATCTTAGAAGAAATGGTTCCATCTTCGATAATGGAAATCATTTCGACCAAGTTTTCTGGTGTCAATTGGATTTCTTCCAGTGTTTTGCCTTCTGCATTCATGAATTGCGCCACTTCACCTTGGAGCCAGTTAGACACTTGCTTGGCATCTCCACCAAGGGCTACGGCTGCTTCAAAGAAGTCAGAAGTGACTTTCGTCGCTGTCAATTGGTTGGCATCATAGTCAGACAAGCCAAGCTCTGCCACATAGCGCGCACGGCGGTCTTTTGGAAACTCTGGCAACTCCGTACGCATTTCTTCGATCCACTCATCTGAGATTTCAAACAAGGGAAGGTCTGGTTCTGGGAAGTAACGGTAATCCGCTGCCCCTTCTTTGACACGCATAAGAATCGTGCTCTTGTTGGCCTCATCATAACGGCGTGTTTCTTGACGAATGACACCACCTGAACGCAAAATTTTTGCTTGACGCTCCACTTCGTATTCAAGTCCTTTACGCACGTTTGAGAAAGAGTTCAAGTTCTTCAACTCCGTCTTGGTACCAAATTCCTCTTGACCGTATGGGCGAAGAGAAATGTTGGCATCGACCCGCATCGATCCTTCTTCCATCTTGACGTCAGAAATACCTGTGTATTGGATGACTTCTTTCAAAGCTGTCAAATAGGCGTAGGCTTCTTCCGGAGAACGCATATCTGCTTCAGATACGATCTCGATCAATGGCACCCCTTGACGGTTGAGGTCTACATAAGAGAAGCCGTCTGTTCCATGCGT
Organism: uncultured Streptococcus sp.; assembly: GCA_902373455.1. GTDB lineage: Bacteria > Bacillota > Bacilli > Lactobacillales > Streptococcaceae > Streptococcus. The sequence goes on along the minus strand of CABKMC010000029.1, from coordinate 6,142 downwards.
GTTCTTACCAGCATCTTCTTCCAAGTGGGCCCGTTCAATCCCAATTTTCTTGGTTGAGCCGTCTTCCAACTCTACTTCAATCCAACCGTTGTAACCAATAGGCTCATCAAATTGCGAGATTTGGTAGGCCTTTGGATTATCAGGGTAGAAATAGTTCTTACGGTCAAAGTGCATGTGCTGGTGGATATCCATATTCAGGGCCAAAGCAGCCTTAATACCAGCGTCCACAACGCCCTTGTTCAAGACAGGAAGCACCCCTGGGAAAGACCAGTCGATCACATTGGTATTGGCATTTTGCTCGTTTCCAAAGTGAGCAGAGGTTGGTGAGAAAATTTTTGAGTTTGTATTCAATTCAACGTGGACTTCAAGTCCGATGACTGTTTCAAAGTTCATTAATTGTCACCTCCGAAAATAAGGGGTTGTTGCTTATGGTAATCCGTTGTTGCTTCAAAGGCCGCTGCGGCTTGGTAGATGGTCTCTTCCGAATACTTCGGACCGATCAACTGCAACCCAACTGGAAGTCCTTGCGCAAAACCTGCAGGAATCGAAATTCCTGGAAGACCCGCCAAGTTAACTGGAATGGTCAACAAGTCCGCCAAGTACATGGCAACCGGATCATGGTTGAGCGAATCCAAATCAAAGGCCACGCTTGGAGCTGTTGGACCAAGGATGAGGTCATAATCCGCAAAGACTTTTTCAAAATCTTGGATAATGAGGGTACGGACTTGACCGGCTTTCTTGTAGTAAGCATCGTAGTAACCAGATGACAAACTAAAGGTACCCAGCATGATCCGGCGTTTGACTTCATCACCAAAGCCTTGGCTACGAGTGTTCACGTAGATGTCATCCAAGTTCTTGGCATCTTCCGCACGGAAACCATAACGAATTCCATCAAAACGTTGCAAGTTTGAAGAAGCTTCAGATGAAGCGATAATGTAGTAGACAGCAACCCCGTATTTAGAATGAGGCAGGCTGACTTCTTCGACAGTTGCTCCCAATTTTTCAAAGTGTTTCGCTGCATTAAGGATCGTTTCTTTGACTTCTGGGTCGATCCCTTCACCGAGATATTCCTTCGGAAGGGCAATCTTCATACCTTTAATATCTTGACCAATCTTAGAAGTAAAGTCTGCTACACGTACAGGGGCAGATGTCGAATCCTTGGCATCCTCACTGGCAATAACATTAAGCAAGAGGGCATTTTCCTTAACGGTTGGAGCGAAAGGTCCAATTTGGTCGAGTGAGCTACCAAAGGCAATGAGACCAAAACGGGAAACTGTTCCATAAGTAGGTTTGAGACCAACAATCCCGTTGAAGGCGGCTGGTTGACGGATAGAACCACCAGTATCAGAACCAAGGGACAAACGGACTTGCCCTGAAGCGACAGAAGCTGCTGAACCACTAGAAGATCCACCAGGCACCTTGCTGTGGTCCCAAGCATTCTTGGTTGGTCCATAGTAAGAAGTTTCTCCAGATCCACCCATGGCAAATTCATCCATGTTGGTCTTCCCGATGACAATCATATCTTTGGCCTTGGCATTAGCAACCGCTGTCGCATCAAAGATTGGCTCGTAGTTGTAGAGCATTTTTGAGGCCGCAGTGGTCAAGATGCCGTCTGTAGAGATATTGTCTTTGACAGCGAGTGGAATCCCTGACAGGAGGTTATCTGCATCGATTCCTTTTTCATCAATGGCCTTGGCTTGTGCAAGGGCCGCTTCTTCGGCCACCGTTACAAAGGCGTTAACTGCTTCTTCACGCGCCTTGATGTCTTCAAGAGTCGCTTGTGTCAATTCGGTTGCCGAAATTTCCTTAGAGACAAGGAGGTCGTGCAACTCTTCAATGGTTTTATGGTTGAATGACATTAGGCATCTCCTCCATCTTCTAGGATAGCTGGTACCTTGATGTAATAGTTATCTTTTTCAGGTACATTTTTAAACAAGCGGTCACGGTCTGTCCCTTTTTCAGCAACATCCGGGCGCAATACGGTCTTGCGATCCGCCATGGTCGTTGTTGGGGCAACACCGGTTGTGTCCACTTCTTCCAACAATTCCACCATGTCGACAATTTTAGACAAGGTTGTCGCAAACTCAGCTGTCTCTTCTGGAGAGAATTTCAATTTTGAAAGATTGGCAACGTGGGTTACCTCTTCTTGCGTAATTTTCATCTTGCTTCCTTTCGTGAAATGATGATTTTTCAATACCCTCTATTTTACCATAATTTAGGCCAATTTGCTTGCCTTAGAAAAAATCTGTAGGACTTTTTTGTCGCTACAGATTTTTCTTTTTATATTTCTTTTCCGCCGAATTGCCCTATCTCCATTAGAGTCTCTTTCCAAATTTCCTGGACGTTAGATGCGAGATAGGAAGAGGCCAAGTTATATGAAGCCTGATGAAATGGAGCGAGGTCTCTTTCAAAGAGCCGGACCAGCTTGTCTGCCAACTCTTTCACCAATTGTTCTTCTGGCACTGTCTCACTATAAGGTACCAAAAAGCCATTTTCACCCTCTTTTATAAAAGTCGGATTGCCATAACGGGCATCAAAGCCCAGCAAGGCCAAACCTGCTCCAGCCGCCTCCATCAAAGTCAAACCAAAGGTCTCCCACTGAGAAGTGGTGAGGTAGGCTTGGTAGCAAGGATAGATCTGCTGAAGATCCGCATGACCGCGTAGGTGAATATAATCTTGTGCTGCAATCTCCTGAATCAGGTGGCGCAAGTTGTCCGCTTCGCCACCCTTTCCATAAATATCAAACTGAAGGGTTGGGAGTTGTTCATGAGCTTTGGCCACTACTCGAATGGCCAAATCGATGCGTTTTCTTGGATCTAAACGGGAAGCTGTGAGCACACTAAAGGGAGGTCGATCTCCTTGTGATTCTGTCAATTCTTCTAGATGCCCAACCGGAATGCTATAGATTGGAATTCCTTGGCATCCTTGTTTAGCAAGTGTCTGCTCCAAGACTTCTTTTTGAAGATCCGTTGCCGTGATGAAATAATCGAAGCGTTTAGCATACTTGAACACATAATAATATTCATAATTGAGATGGCCATTTTCAAATTCATGCTCCGAATGAAACACCATGGCGAGCTTTGAAGAAGCAGGTTTCTCCAACAAAGGGCGGGCAAAATCCATGCGCGAAGCCCGGTCAAGCAGAATCAGATCTTCTTCTTTTAGCGACAGCTGCGACAAAAAACGTCTCATCACTTCTGTATGGTTGGTCAAAATCTCAGACCCCAGTTTATAGAGCCAGCTTCCACCTAACCTCGATTCTTCAAAAGCGATAGTCCCATCTTGATTGTGATAGGTCCGTCTGAAAACACTACCATACTGAAAATACTCTGTGACAAGTTTACAAGCTCCATAATACTCTCGCTTGATTCTATTTCCAGCCAAAAGATAGTCTACATAGCGGACACAGTTTGGATGATAGGGATCCAGATGAAAGGTCAAGGCGTTTCCATCCGCAAATTGGTAGCGAATGGCTCTTTCCGTTTTTTCAACAACATCCAGACGCGTCAGTTGAAACTCCATTTGCAAGGCCCCTACCGTCTTTTGAGGGACCGTATTCTGTTGATCCGTAAAAGCTACATGGGCAAAAAGCAGTTCCTCATCCCGGTGCCCCAATGAGAGGTAGTAGGCTAATTTTTCTGGAGTGGGCCAAGTGGTAAAGACAAACTTCGCTGCTACTCCTAGTCCCCGGAGCATCTTTGCCCGAGAGGCTTGGGCAACATCAACCCCATTGGGTTCGAATCCCACTAATAGATTAAAGGTATAAATGGTCATGCTGTCCCTCCCTCTAATCGCTTAAACAGCTCTTCCAAAGCTTCTTTTTCAGGCAATTTCAAGTTTCGTGCCTGCTCTCTTACCAATTCTTTGTAGGTCTCTGGCTGCTGGAGTAAGGTATCTAGTTGCTGTTCCATTTCTTCGACTGTATCTGTGATTGTGCTCAAGTTTTTATAGGCTTCCTGATGCACCGTGCTCTTCAAACCAAATAAGACTTGCCCATTTTCAAGAGCATGAAGACTACTACTCCACACTTCTTCTCCCTGGTTGCAATCCAGATAAATAGAGCAGCTGGATAACAAGTCCTCATATTTGTCCAGCGAAATCCCTGGATAGAGGCGCACATTGGAGCGAGTCGCTAAGTCTGTTAATTTTGGCCCCATAGCCGTCAAGGCTGCAATGTAAAAGGTGACTTGTGGGAATTGATGGACCAGACTAGATAAGCCTTCGACCTCTTGAGAAGCCGTCATGACCAGAGCTTCTGGTTGAAAACTTTCCTGCTCCACATCTACCAGCCCTGACAAGGCTGTGATTCCGTCTTTTTTCTCCCTCAACAGACCATCTTCTACCAACAAAATCTGACTGACTTGTTCTTTGATCTCGTCTAGATCATGCGCATCACTGGCACAGTAGGCGAGTCTTTCCTTTGGTATCTCTGTCACAACATCTAGCAATGCCTTGTCCATCAAAAGAACGGCTTCATCTTCCGGTAAGAGTTGTTCTAAGACAGCTCTTTGCAGCTCTTCTTTACTGGCATACAGGCGATCCCGTCCCTTAGAAGTTTGATGCAAAAAGGTTCCTTGTGAGACAAAGTGAAGCAAGACTTCTTCTTGTTGACGGTTCAAAAAGATGTCTAAATAGGGTTGGCCAGATTCCGTAAGGAGACTCTGTTTGCTTCTCCAGCCATAGCGGTTGTAGACATCAATGGATACGATCTCTTCTCCCTGACCAAACCATTCCACTCTGTCAACTGTTCGAGACAAGATATCCTCTCGCAAAACCACGTTGGCACGACGTTCCTCACCATCAAAAAGATAAGTCGTGATCCCTAGTGTCCAACATTCCCATAATTCTGGAACTGCTAGATCATTGAAAAATAAAGGTTTTCCAACTTTTGATACTGGGTCTTTTTGGGTAAAAAAGGTCGCAAGACTCTCTGTCTGTTGGTCCAAATCTGTTTCCAGATTGGTCACAAATACCCGGTAGGGCTGGCCAAGTTTGTCCAAGTATTTTTGCAAACGATCCAGCTCTCTGGTCTGCTCTGATGCAATAATGAACATGCTGATCCTTTCTCATCAATAAGGGGTTAGTCCATCGTTTCAATAAAACGGAGGTTGGTCACCACGCGCTCATAGGTTTCTGTCCCTTGCAAGCCTGCTTCCTCTAATTTTTCAAGGGCCCGTTTCAAGCGCGTTTTGTAGATATAACGATGCCAGGTCAAATCATAGCCCAACATCCCCAGTAGAGCCAACTTCTCCTGCTTAGCTTCCATCTCATCGACGACTCGCTTTTCTGTCCAAACCTGGGACAGAGTATCTGCACGGCCCACGCGATACCAATAAATACACTTCTCCGTATGAACTACTCGATGGGCCTTTAAGAATAACTTGTACATCAGGAAGTTGTCTTCGACATTTTTTCCGACTGGAAAACAAAGCCCTTCAAATAAGCTACGCTTATAGAGCTTCATCATGGCACAAGCCCAGGCCATATCTCTGGTCTCCTGGATGGCATCGTGGTCCATGATCTCTCTCCCCTCATAAAGGGTCTCTGAATAATCGTCGTCTGTTACCTTGATCAAGTATTTGCTACTACTGTCATCATAGAGGTTATAGTTAGCTACGGAAACATCCGCATCATACTTTTGAAGTTGGCGATAGAGCACTTCCACATAGTCCTCCGTCACCCAGTCATCTGGATCAATAAAGGTGATGTAATCACCAGTCGCTAGCTCAATCCCTGTATTCCGAGCAGCAGATAAGCCCCCATTTTCTTGGCGAACGTAGCGGATGCGCGCATCCTTCCTAAAAAATTCTTTACAGATCTCTTCTGATTGGTCTGGCGAACCATCATTGACCAATATGATCTCTAAATGCGGGTAAGTCTGATGGATAACCGTTTCCAAACATTGTCTCAAATAAGCTTCTACATTATAGATGGGAATGATGATACTCACTACTTCATTTGTTTCCATGCTTCTTCTCATTTCTCTTTAAATAATCGCGAATCGCTGCCACCATCTCTTGTACCTGATCATCCGCAAATACTTGATTCTCACCATTCTCCACATGATTGGTTCCTTCAAAAGAGAAAATCGGAAGGCCTTGTTGACTGAGTGTTTGCGTCATCTGATCCACCTCATCATAAG
>CABKMC010000028.1 GCA_902373455.1 uncultured Streptococcus sp. | reverse complement strand
GAGTGAATGAATTTTTTGAAGGATTCTTCCTGCTTCTAGTCCGTAAATGTATTGTTGTTCTTTTGAAACAGTTAAAATTGTTTCTCGAGCATCTTTACCATCTATCCATTCATGTAAAGAATGTACTTCGTCATCGCAGAGTTCAAAGCTAATTGGTTTACACATCGGAACTCCAAGAGAAGCTACTTTCTCCATCATATCAAATTCAAATTTTTTAGAATCTAACTTCTCCTTATCAGAAACACGCAAGAAATATTTTTGCTGTTTTTGATCTGTCACACAATATTTTTTATCATCTGACCAGCCTTTATTTATGGCTATCTTACTACTAAAATCCACCAATAACTCCTCGATTAACTTTACAACATTACTATATTCTTAACTAATGAAAAGTAATTCGTAGTCCGTCCATTCTTTTACACTTCCTAAAGATACATAAATTTTGACCACGTTCTGAAATTATAATTTCTTCTTAAAGTGAATAATTCTATTTGCCTCCTGAAATCCAATATTGAGATGAAATCTTATAGAATCCGTATTCGTTAAAGTACAGTCACTTGCAAATTCCTTACATCCTTTATTTTTCGCCCATTCCTCACATTTTGCACAGAGATTTTTAGCAATATCCTTTAAACGATATTCCTCGTCGACAATAATTCCTTCTAAGAATCCAACAGGACTATATTTACAACCTTCAACATAATCAAATCTGAGTGAACATAGTGCTAACCCTACAATTGTGTCACCTTTAACTTCTGTAAAGATTGCAGTATTTTTGCCATTCGTATATTTTTTTACTTCATCAATAGCTTCTTTATCTGTCAATTGGGGCCATAATTGTTTCATTAGTTCAGCCGTTTTTATAGAATCTTTTGTTATTCCATCCATATTGATGTTCCTCCGCAAATTACAAGCAAATGTTTCGAATCAAGCTGTTACTTTGTTACTCATTGATTGATACCAATACCATACCCTTCTACTTTTCGCTGTCTCAGATCGGAAGAGTAGAGTCACACACTCGGCGGTTCGGACTTACCGTATTATTTCGTCGTATACTTCTTACTCTACGACAGCTATACCACAGGGCACCTTCTCGACCTTCGGTCTCACCTTGTCCCATGGGCGGAGCATCTACTTCTAATTCACTGAAGCCTCAGCTCCTACAAGTAGTGATACGCACTCAACATGGTGTGTTTGCGGGACTCAAAAGGTTCAGTGAACCTTTTGAGGATTAACTGCGTTTTACCAACAAACTTACACACTCGACGTGATGCGTCTGCGGAAATAAATCAACCGGTTGTACTTTCTTCAATTCATAGCCCAACTCTTGGTAGAGTTTGATATCACGCGCCATGGTTGCGACGTTACAGGAGATATAGGCGATGCGGTCAGCTCCTGTTTGGGCACTTGCTTTGATGAAGCTTTCGGTCAATCCCTTGCGTGGTGGATCGACCAGTATGGCGGTTGGTTGGATGCCTTCCTTGAGCCAATTCTTCATAGCATTTTCAGCTGTGTCACAGACATAGTGGGCATTGGTGATGCCATTTAGACTAGCATTCTTCTGGCTATTCTCTACTGCTTCAGGGATGACTTCGACCCCATAGACTTCCTTGACATGCTTAGCGACGGATAAACCAATGGTCCCAATTCCAGAGTAGGCATCAATCACGACATCCTCTGCTTTTAATTCCGCAAAGTCAATGGCTGTCTGATAGAGCTTCTCTGCCATTTCGGTATTGACCTGATAAAAGGCTGGTCCAGAGATTTGGAAATCATTTCCCAACATTTGATCCGTAATATAGTCTTGACCATAGAGAACCCGCCATTCTTTTCCAAAAATGGCATTGGTATTCTGGTCATTAATATTTTGCATAACAGATTTGATAGCTGGGAATTGCTTGATCAGCTGCTCGATCAACTGGTCCACACGGAACACCTTAGGACGAGTGGTGACCAAAATGACCATGATTTCTCCAGAATGATGTCCTCGACGAACCACAAGGTTACGAATCAAGCCAGACTGTTCCTTCTCATCATAAGGCTTGAGGTCAAACCGACGAATCAAATCTCGAAGAGCCAAGACCACTTGGTCAATGACGGGATCTTGGATATAAAAGTCTTCAATCGGCATCAAATCATGAGAGTTCTTCCGAAAGAAGCCTGTCTCCACCTGACCATTGACCCGACGAACAGGGACTTGGGCCTTGTTGCGATACTGGACAGGATGGTCCATCCCCAAGGTCAGAGGCACTTCCATATCAGTGATTCCCGCCATCTTGTAGAGGCTATCCTTGACCTGTTTGGCCTTGAATTTCAGTTGCTCCGGATAAGCTAGGTGACCTAAGTCGGCGATTCCGCTTCGTAAATAGGCAAGATCAAGCTCTTCATTACGATGAGGGGATTTTTCTATGTACTCCTCTACTTTTCCGTAGCCAATCTTTTTGTTGACTTTAAGCACGCGCATACGGATGATTTCTCCTGGCAGGGCATTCTCCACAAAAAAGACCAGGCCATCGACCTTAGCCACTCCTGCTCCTTCGTGGGTCAAATCGACAATCTCAACGGTTACAATTTCATTTTTCTTTAACATGGTGTTCTATCTTTCTACAAATTAAAAGGGGTGGAGTCCAAAACTCCTATCCCCTTATTATATCATCTCAGTCCCATTTGGTACAATTTCTTTTTATAAGCATCGAAATCGACGAGCAAGCCTTGGCCCCCATACATATCGTAGGCATCGACCCAATCCCCATTTTCTGGGATGGTCACTCGTTCAATTCCTTTTCCAGCACTTCCAACCAGGCCAAGTCCATTGGTCAATAGGAAGGAGAAAGGTACATTGGTAGACGTCATAGCAAAGACTTTCCCGAGGGCTTCTGATCCCGTAAAGAGTTTGGTTGGATCCTTGATCTGGTGCATGATGGCGGACATGACCTCTTGTTGGCGACGGGTCCGTCCAAAGTCCCCTTCATCATCCTTACGGAAACGCGAGTAATTGAGAAGGGTCCGGCCATCCATCCGTTGCTTTCCAACCTTGATGGTTTGCTGCGGAACGACACCGTCTTTCATGTTCAAATCATCTGGTACTTCTACTTCACTGACCTTCTCGCCATCAACCGTTGAAAACTGTGCATTCATCTCGACCCCATTCGGGAAGAGGGTATCGATCGCCGTCGCAAAGGTCTTGAAATCGACCATGGCGTAATATTGGATGTCAATGTCAAAGTTATCTTTGAGCATCTGACGCACCAATTCAGCCCCTTGGTTATTATTTTGCTCCCCGATGGTGAAGGCAGTATTGAGCTTCTGGTCATAGTAGCCATCATATTCAGGAATATTTTGCTGGCTCACTCCATCAATATGGACCAGTGTATCCCGCATGAAGCTGACCATCTTGATCTTGCCTTCTTTGTTATTAACATTGACCACCATGATGGAGTCTGTCCGGGTTTCATCTGACTTCTCACCGATCCGACCATCTGTCCCCAAGATCAGAATATTGACCCCATCTCGCGACTTCTTGCCGTTAAATTTCTCTACGACAGCAGGCTTGGCATCTTTACCAGCTGGTTTACTGTTGAGGCCTTTCACAAACATAAAGACCATGCCACCGATAATGAGCAAGAAAAAGAGAGCTATCCACTTGAGGATCCGCTTGACGCGGATCTTTTTCCGTGGTTTCTTAGGTAGATCGCTCGTCGCAGCGACTGCTTTTTTCTTTGTTTTTCTGCTACGTGATTGGTAAACAGGAAGGTCACCAATCGGTTCAGCAATCTCCCCTTGCACTTCTTCAGTAGCAGCTACTTCAGGCTGTTGAAGGGGTTCTGTTTCCTCATAAGCTCCTTGGCTTTTTTTGAGCAAATAATTGTATTCTAGTTGTTCTCGTTCATTCAAATAATGAAAATTTGAGTATAAGTACTCTAATCGCTTTCGCTCATGGTGAGATAGAAAGTTGGATTCGTTACTCATCTTTTCTCCATTCCGTTATCTTTTATGGTATAGACCTGATACTGACCCAAGACTTTTGTCTGAATGCCCAGACTGTCTAATTCTTGATAGGCAAAGTGCACTAGATCAGGCGCTTCATTTAGGAGGTCAATAATGAAAAAGTATTCTCCTAAAGCTGTTTTAAGGGGGCGACTTTCAATCTTGGTTAAATTGATTCCCCGCCAAGCAAAGGTGGACAAACCCTTATAGAGGGCTCCTGCCAAGTTACTTGGCAAGGTTAAAGCCAAGCTAACTTTTTGAAGGACCGGACTTAAAGTTTCTGAAATCAAGGGCTCTTTTGCCCCTAAAATCCAAAAACGCGTGTAGTTGTCCTCGATTTCTTGGATGTCTTTGGCCTGGACTTCCAAACCGTACTCACTTGCTGCTGCCAGAGGGGCAATAGCCGCAATCTCTAAGTCTGGATTTTCTGCTACATAGCGGGCTGCATAGGCTGTTGAAGCCGTCATTTCCATGGCCACATCTGGATAATGAGCTCTTAGAAAAGCCTTCCCTTGGGCCAAGGCCTGTGGATGCGAATAGACCGTTCGAATAGGCCGATCTTTTCTAGCCACCAAGAGCTGTTGCTTGATGGGATAGACCACTTCTGCAACGGCCTGGATGGTCCCCTGGTGAAAGAGGTAATCGATGGTCTCGTGGACACTGCCTTCGATCGAGTTTTCAACGGGGACGACTGCAAAATCAATTTCTTGATTTTCATAGGCCTTAATAACATCTGTGATCGTTCGATAAGCGATGCGTTCAGAAGTTGGAAAACTATGAGCCACCACATCGTGGGTAAAAGATCCCTTGGGACCTAGATAGCCTACAAGCATCGAATAATCTCCGCAATTTCGTCAGGTGTTTTGTCCTTAACATCCACAATATGGGTAGCAATGTCCTCATACAAGGGCAAACGGCCATCAAAAATCTTCTTGAATTCTTCTTTGGTATTGTTTAAAAAGAGAGGGCGTTGCATAGCTTTGTCATTTTGAATGCGGCTGTACAAGGTTTCAAAATCCACGCGCAAATAAATGTTGTGTGGATTTTTTTCCAAGATGGCACGGTTATGAGGATTGACGACAATCCCGCCGCCAGGAGAGATAATAGCCTCTTCATTTTCCAATAAACGCTCCAGCATTTCAGCCTCGCGACGACGAAAGGCAGCTTCTCCTTCCACTGCGAAATAGTCATTGATTGACATACCGATCTCTTCAACAATTAATTCATCCATATCATGGAACTTTGGATCAAGAATGCGACCAACGGTCGTTTTACCTGTTCCCATAAAACCAAGTAAAATTTTAGCCATGCAGTAAGGTCTCCAAATCTTCAAAAAAACTAGGGTAACTGGTGTTGATGGCCTCTGCTCGATCCAGCACCACATTTCCTTCACTCACTAATAAGGCAGCAATGGCAGCCATCATGCCGATCCGGTGGTCTCCAAAAGTTTCTAGGTCTGCTCCGTGCAGAGGAGTTGGTCCGGTGATGACCATGCCGTCTTCCGTTGGCACGACAGTGGCTCCCATAGCATTGAGGCTATCTGCTACGACCTGGATGCGATCCGTTTCTTTCACACGAAGCTCCTCAGCATCCGCAATCACGGTCTGGCCATTTGCTTGTGTCGCTAGTAAAGCAATAATCGGCAATTCATCAATCAAGCGTGGAATCAACTCCCCATCAATCCGAATCCCTTTTAAGGACGAAGTCTTAACAGTGAGACTTGCAGAGACCGCTTTTTCATCGCGATCCTCAATGGTGAGATCTCCCCCCATTTCTTGAATCACATCGAGAATCCCTGTCCGCGTTTGGTTGATACCAACATTTTCAATCTTGATCACACTATCTGGCAGAATGAGGCCGGCCACTAACCAAAAGGCTGCACTGGAAATATCTCCAGGAACGATGACTTCTTGACCTTGGAACTCTTGTCCCCCTTGGATGCGGATGGTTTTTCCATCCACCTGGATCTCTCCACCAAATTGGCGAATCATATCCTCCGTATGGTCACGCGTCTTTTCCTTCTCGATAATCGTCGATTCACCTTCAGCTTGTAGAGCGGCAAAAATGAGAGCAGACTTGACTTGGGCCGATGCCACTGGCAAACGGTAATGAATGGCTTGAAGCTGATGGGTCCCTTTTTCATGTAAAGGTGGGCAATCGCGATCTCCCTGACCAGCAATCTCTACCCCCATCTGACGCAGTGGGATCGCGACACGATCCATGGGCCGTTTGGAAAGACTGTCGTCTCCGACCATGGTCACTGTAAAATCCTGACCTGCTAGTACACCTGAGATCAAACGAATAGAAGTTCCTGAATTGCCCATATCAAGGGGAGATGTCGGGGCTTGAAGACCTTGAAAGCCTACTCCTTGAATCCGAATCACATCCCCGTCATCCTGGATGGAGACTCCTAAATCACGAAACACCTGGATGGTAGAAAGCACATCTTCGCCTCGCAAGATATCATAGACCTTTGTTTCGCCCTTTGCAAGACTTCCAAAAATAATGGATCGGTGACTGATGGATTTGTCACCAGGGACACGAATGGTTCCCTTTAGACCCTTGCTATTGGTTCTTAATTTCATTGCCATCTCCAGAGTGCTTTTCCACATATTCTATCATAAATAGGACATGAATTCAATTTTTGATCAAAAATTTGGAACAAAAAACGAATGTTTCCAAGCATTTTTTGAGCTTGTTTTCCTCTAGTGGCGAACGAAAATACCAGAGTCGAAATTACAACTCTGGTAGTCTTTCTATTTGTATAAATCTTGAATCGGCTCAAAGATGATCTTTTCAAGATCTGCAAGATAAATAGATAATTGTTGTTGTTTGGTGAAAAATTCATTCACAATCGGACTTGCTTGGATTTTTTCCATATAGTCCTTCATTTCTTGTTGCACAGCTTCTGTTGGAAGTTGACCGGATTGCATCAAGCCTTGTAGTTGATTTTGGAAAGCGACGTATTCGTCAAACAGCGTATTCGCTTCTGGATTCGCTTCGATCGCTTGCTTGCTTTCTACGACAGCCTTGTATTCAGGAAGGTCTCGCAGGGTTCGAGAGAGTTCATTTGCGACATCATAAATATTTGCCATGAGATAGGCTCCTTTACTGATATGATACTTCTATTATACTGCTTTTCCCTCAATATTCCTAAAATGAAGCAGGCCTTTTGATGCAAATCCTTCTGTAGACCTAGCGAGCAAGGACGGTATAAGAGGTCGCCTGGCTGATCAATGTTTGAGCCCGCTCTTGATCCTCTGCATTTTTAAAGGTCAGCTGCAAAATCCCGTGGATATCTTCACGATTCTCTTCATTGATGTGAATATTGACCAAGGAAATCCCTTGTAGAATTTTCAGGATCTCAAGAATAACACCTTCTTTATCTGGGACATCGATATAAAGATCATAGGCGCTATCACGTCCAGCACGCTGATGGATCTGCATTTCCTTTCGGTGCTTGCGCCCTTCTTGGAAAAAGGACCAAATGGCCTCTTCGTTATCTGCTTGAATGGTCTCGGCCACCTGATCCAAACGTTCTTTGAAATCTGCAATCCGCTCTAATATAGCTTGAGGATTGGACAAGAGAATAGAGGTCCACATGCCTGCCTCACTTTCTGCAATCCGTGTCATATCCCGAAAGCCACCAGCCGCAAAACGTCGGGTCATTTCATGCTCTTCTCCATAAGCTACGGCCTGCTCGACTAAGGTCGATGCTAAAATATGGGGGAAATGGCTGATCTGGGAGGTTACCCGATCGTGTTCCTCAGCATCAATTTCGATAAAGCGGGATCCCAATCCACTCAAAAGCTCTTTCAACTCTTCCATGGCACTTCCTGTGGTCAAGCTGGAAGGGGTAAAAATATAATAAGCGTTCTCAAATAAGGTGGCATCCGCTGCTGCTGCACCTGTCTTATGACTACCAGCCATGGGATGCCCTCCCACAAAGCGCACGGCCTTATCTTTAAACACCTTTTCAGCTTGTGCCACAATTTCTGCCTTGGTAGAGCCTGCATCTGTCACTAGTACCTGGTCCTTCAAATTAAGTCCGGCTAAGGTTTCTAAGTAAGACTTGGTTTGCTTGATGGGAAGCGCCAAAATAATGATATCTGCTAAAGGGGCAAAGGCTGCGAAATCATCCGTCACCTGATCCACCATTCCTCTTTCAAGGGCGATGGTTCGAGAGGATTCACTACGATTGTAACCAAGAATGGTCACGTTTGGGTGAGCTCTCTTAATCCCTAGCGCGAGGGAAGCACCAATCAAGCCCAGCCCTGCAATATAGACAACTTTCTTCTCCAAAGGAAAACTCTTTCTCTTAAAAATTCTTAGTAAAGTCCCGGTGCTTAGCAACGGCCTCTTTCAATTCTTCCAAGTTATCGGATGAGAATTTTTCAAGCACTTCTGTAGCAAGGACTGTTGCGACCACTGCTTCCATCACCACTCCTGCAGCTGGTAGAGCCGTTGGATCGCTACGCTCAACTGTTGCCTTATAAGGCTCATGGGTTTCGATATCCACACTCATCAAGGGTTTGTAGAGGGTCGGAATAGGCTTCATGACACCACGAACCAGAATCGGCTCACCGTTGGTCATGCCCCCTTCAAAACCACCAAGATTATTGGTGCGACGGGTATAGCCAGCTTCTTCAGACCAGACGATTTCATCCATGACTTGACTACCTTTTAGGCGACCTGCTTCAAAACCAAGACCGAACTCAACTCCCTTAAAAGCATTGATAGAGACCACTCCTTGAGCGATTTTGGCATCCAATTTCTTGTCCCATTGCACGTAGGATCCTAGTCCAACAGGCACACCTCCAACCAAGGTTTCCACAATTCCCCCAATGGTATCACCATCTTTTTTCACCTGGTCAATGTAAGCATTAACGGCTTCTTCTTGTTCTGGGACAACAATCGAAACTTCCGACTTAGATGCCTTTTCCTTGATTTCTGAAACGGTTAGATTCTCGGGAATTGCAATCTCGATTCCCCCGAAATTGACAATGTGGCTGGCCACTTCCACGCCAATCTCTTCTAAAATTCGTTTAGCAACCGCACCAACGGCTACACGCATGGTCGTCTCACGGGCAGAAGAACGTTCGAGCGAATTACGGAGATCATCAAAACGGTATTTGATTCCTCCGACTAGATCGGCATGACCAGGACGTGGCTTGGTGATCTTGCGCAGATTTTTCTTTTTCTCTTCGACCGGTGCTACATTCATGATTTCCAGCCATTTTTGGTGATCCAGATTGGTCACGTTCAGAGTAATCGGACCTCCCATGGTCAAGCCATGACGGACCCCTGATGTGATCTCAACACGGTCACTCTCGATTTTCATCCGAGCACCACGACCATATCCACCTTGTCGACGTTTGAGCTCTTTATTAATATCCTCTTCAGATAAAGGAAGTCCTGCCGGGACCCCCTCGATGATGGCTGTTAATCGAGGACCATGGGACTCTCCTGCTGTTAAATATCTCATACGACCTTATTCCTTTCTTTCTAAAAAGTCCTTCATTTCTTGAAGAGGGATTTGATGAATCGCAGCTTGCCCCAACTCTGGAACAATCACTAATTTCAAGCTAGTCCCACGCGCTTTTTTGTCATGGGTCAAGGCTTGATAAAGGGCTTCTTTATCCCAGCTCTCATAGGCCACCGGTAGTCCAAATTTCCGACACATTTCTTCGATTTGTTGGCTGATTCCCTTTGGCATCAAGCCCTTTTCTTCTGCAACTCGGGACAGCTGCACCATACCCATACTGACAGCTTCTCCATGCATAACCTGCCCATAACCAGCTGTCGCTTCAATGGCATGCCCAATGGTATGCCCAAAATTGAGATACAGTCGAATCCCATTGTCCAGCTCATCTGCCACAACATGGTCTCGCTTGACCAGACAAGAATGAGAAATGATGCTCTCTGCATGCTCTAAAATACTCTGGACAGAACCATCCATGGCTTCCAATTCTTCCCAGAGTTCAGTATCTTGGATGAGGCCGTACTTGATGACTTCGCCCATCCCCTCGATCAATTCACGTTGCCCCAACGTGCTCAACACTTCAGGATCAATAAACACACCATCTGGTTGAGCAAAGGTCCCTACCATGTTTTTGGCAAGTGCTGTGTTGACTCCAGTCTTTCCCCCGATAGAAGAATCCACCTGTGCAGTCAAGCTAGTCGGGATCTGAACAAAGGAAATTCCCCGCATATAGGTCGAGGCAGCAAAACCAGCCAAATCACCAACTACGCCACCCCCAAGAGCGACGATACCATCACTGCGCGTCATGCCCTGGGTAGCTAGAAAGTCATAGACTTTTGAAACAGTGGTTAGATTCTTACTGGCTTCCCCTTGAAGAAACTCAAAGCGCACCACTTGAAAACCAGCTTTCTCAAGGCTCTTCTCTACGATAGAGGCATATAGCTTAGCCACGCGGTTATCTGAAATGATAGCGACTTTTTTATCGCCCCAAAGAGTGCGCAACCAATCTCCAACCTGGTTGAGACCGCCTCTTTCAATCACAATATCATAGGAATGTCCTGGAATAGGTACCGATACGTTCATAGGAATCTCCTTCACGTTTTTCTTTGATTCTATCTTATCATGAAATAAGGCACATGTCTCAATCAAAATGAAAAAGAGACTAGAGCAAGACTGTTT